>CAZLDA010000049.1:1428-12045 GCA_964557875.1 uncultured Pseudomonadales bacterium
GATCAAAGCCACGGGCAGCCCGCTTGCGCCGGCCTGGTACATGATCGGCGCCGCGCTAGTGGGCATCATCGCAATGTCGTTCATGAAGGAAACGCTGCCGACGAAGCTGGAGCGCCCGGTAACGCCTCTCGAAATCACTTGATGGACGCACGCAATCATCGCTCTAACCCAGCCCCAACCATTGGGCGGAGGGGGCGCAATGAACCTGCGAGAAGTTCGGCGCGACGTAGACAACCTGTTGGCACAGCCGCAGTGAAACATCTTCGCGCACTATGCCGACGCCTGTGGCCGTTTCGAGGGCATCGTCGCGACGACATCGTCGGTTCCGAGATGCATCGACCGATGTCTCATCTCTGGCGCCAGGTCTTCACACAACTGAAGCACCACGTCCGCCCTGGCGAGATGCCGCTCGACGCGCTGAATGGAATTTTGCGCGACGTCTACGGCGGCGCAGCGATCACGACTGCAGCGCCCATTCGGACGCGGACGCTCACGCCTGCAGAGGTCGACAAACTCCGATTGGGACCGGACGTCAGAATGAAGCCGCACGATCGCAGGCCGCCGATCGTCGTCGTTCGTGTCGGCCATCGTGCCTGCGTCGTCGATGGGAACAAGCGTGTACGAGCGTGGAAGCGTGACCCGACGGACGGACTCGAGGCGATCGTCATCGGCTAGTCCAGTGGCGGGTTCACCACGCGGTTACTCTAGCCCCCTTGCGGCAGTTTGTGGCTGTTCTGAAAGCCAGGCTTCTCCGCCGGCCGCGCCACCGCTAAACTAGAACGCATTCTATTTTGCGAACTGGAGATGCCATGGCAGAGGCCGCCGCGACGCCGAGCTTTGACCCTGATGCACTGCGCGAGAAATACCGGGTGGAGCGCGACAAGCGCCTGCGCAAAGACGGCAACGCGCAGTACCTCGAAGTAGTCAACGAATTCGCGCACTTCCTCGAAGATCCGTACGTGAAGCCGATCGAACGCGCCGCGCTGCACGACGACGTCGAAGTGCTGATCATCGGCGGCGGCTTCGCGGGGTTGTTGATCGGTGCACGGCTGCGCGAGGGCGGTGTGCAGGACATCCGCATCGTGGAAAAGGGCGGCGACTTCGGCGGCACCTGGTACTGGAACCGCTATCCCGGCGCCGCGTGCGACACCGAGGCCTACATCTATCTGCCGCTGCTCGAAGAAACGGGCTACATCCCGACGGAAAAGTACGCGAAGGCGCCGGAAATTCTCGCGCACAGCCGCCGCATCGCAGAGCACTACGACCTGTATCGCAACGTACTGTTCCAAACGCAGATCACCGAACTGCGTTGGGACGAAGCGTCGTCGCGCTGGATCGTGTCGACCGATCGAGGCGACCGCTTCAAAGCGCAATACGTCTGCATGGCGAACGGCCCGCTGAACCGCCCGAAACTGCCCGGCGTTCCGGGAGTGAGTTCATTCAAAGGCCATTCGTTCCATACCAGCCGTTGGGACTACGCGTACACGGGCGGCGACAGCTACGGCAATCTCACCGGCCTGAAGGACAAACGCGTCGGCATCATCGGCACCGGTGCAACTGCGGTTCAGTGTGTGCCGCACGTGGGTGCAAGCGCCAAGCAGACGTTTCTGTTTCAACGCACGCCGTCTTCGATCGACGTGCGTGCAAACCGTCCCACCGACCCAGACTGGGCAAAGTCGTTAGAGTCCGGCTGGCAACGTAAGCGTATGGAGAACTTCTCCACGCTGACGAGCGGCGGCTACGCCGAGGAAGATCTCGTCATGGACGGCTGGACGGAAATCATCGGTAAGTTGCTGCGCGGCCGCGGCCTCAGCACCGATCCCGAGTCGATCATGCGCACGCTCGAGATGGTCGACTTCGAGAAGATGGAACAGGTGCGCGCGCGCGCCGAAGCGATCGTGAACGATCCGAAAACCGCGGAAGCGTTGAAGCCGTACTACCGGCAGTTCTGCAAACGGCCGTGTTTTCACGACGAGTATCTCGACACCTTCAACCGTCCGAACGTCACGCTGGTGCACACCGACGGCAAAGGCATCGATCGCATCACCGAGAAAGGCATCGTCGCGAACGGCGTCGAGTACGAACTCGACTGCATCATCTTCGCGAGCGGCTTCGAAGTGGGCACGCCGCTCGAGCGCCGCGCCGGCTACGAGGTGTACGGCCGCGGTGGAGTCGCGTTGAGCCAGAAATGGAAGGACGGTGTCTCCACGATGTTCGGCATGCAGACGAACGGCTTCCCGAACTGCTTCATCGTCGGTCTGTCGCAAACCGGTGTCTCGGCGAACATCCCGCACGTGCTCGACGTTCAGAGCCGCCATATCGGCTACATTCTGAAACACGCGCACGACCGCCAGGTGCGCACGTTCGATGTAACGGAAGCGGCCGAAGCGGAGTGGGTGCAGAAGGTCATCGACGCATCGGTGATGAGCGTGAAGTTCCTCGAATCGTGCACACCGGGCTACTACAACAACGAAGGACAGCCGAACGGCCTGCTGATCCGCCGCAACGGTTCGTATGCGCCCGGCATCATGGCGTTCTCGTCGATTCTCGATGCGTGGCGCAACGACGGTACACTCGCGGGCATCACATTCGACTGAAGATGAGGTGAACGCGTGAAAGTCTTCGTTAGCGTCGATATGGAAGGGATTTCCGGACTCGTGCGCTGGCAAGACGTCTCGCCGAACGGCATCGACTTCGCGCGTAACCGTCGCTTGATGACGCTCGACGCGAACGCCGCCGTAGAAGGTGCATTCGCCGCCGGTGCAACCGAGGTCGTCGTCGAGGAAAACCACGGCGTCGAAGATCTCTGCGTACTGTTGATGGACGAGATCGATCCGCGTTGCAGCGTCATTCGCGGAGCGGGCCGGCCCGGCGCGACGACAATGGCCGGACTCGACGAATCCGTCGGCGTCGTGCTGCTCGTCGGCCACCACGGGCGCGCCGGATCGTTCCCCGGCATCATGGCGCACACGATTTCGTACGGTGGCTTCAAACTCGTTCGGCTCGGCAACTCCGCCATCGGAGAAGCGGATTTCTTTGCAATTCGGGCCGTAGAACTCGGCGTGCCGATCGGTCTGATCACCGGTGATCAAATCGTCGCCGAGCAGGTCGGAGCGATCTGTCCTTGGGCCGAACGCGTGGTCATCAAACAGGCACTCGGCAACCAATCGGCAAACTGCATTGCCCCGGTGCGTGCGCGCGAGATGATTCGCGCCGGCGCCGAACGCGCAGTGCGGCGCGCCAAGGCCGGCGAGTTGCGCGTATATGGCGAGGTCTCGCCGCCGTACGAGTTCGAAGTGGAACTGCGCAAGCCGATGAACGATGCGATGCGCACGAACCTCGCGGCGCTGGTCGACTTCGAGATCCTGGACGAACAGCTGGTGCGCGTGCGCGCGTCGAACATGGACCTCGGCTTCCGCCGCGTCGCGTATCTGGGTTACGCCGACCGCCCGGGGGTGACGCGCCACTAGCCGCTCGGCATCGCCGTAGCGTCGGAATCAGGGCCGTTTGCGGCCCGAGCGGTTCGCAGCACGACGCCGTGCAAATCCGGCAGGCTAGAATGCAACCTCGTCTCTTCGCCTGAGGTCGTCATGTCGATTCGCGAAACCAACCTGGCCATATACGGCAATCGTTTCAACGCGTACACCGAGCTGCGCCTGCAACGCAATCGCAGCACTCAGATCGCGCTGTTGAACGGCGATGTCGTTTCGAACACGAAAACCTCCGACGGCGGCGTCTCCGCCCGCGTGTTCAAGGACGGTGTGTGGGGCTTTGCTTCACGACCGCAAATCGATAACGACTCGGTCATTGCGACCGTCGATGAAGCGACGCGCAATGCGGCACTGCTGGCACGTCACGCGGCGCGTCCCGAGATCGTGCTGCCGCGCACGAAGACGTTCAAAGAGAGCGACTTCGGAACGAAACGGCCGCGGCTATCGCAACAGCAGTCGATCGAGTTCCTGCAGGCGATCGACGCGCACATCGCGAAGACCTATCCCGATCTGAAGTCGCGCAGTGTGGTGCGTCTCGATCTCGACATGGAGAAGCACCTCTACACCGCCGATACGTCCGAGGGCTATTCCAATACGACCCGTTCGTTGATTCAGGTGCGCATGACGACCACCAACGATGCCGGCCAGCCCGTGGAATACAGCAAGACGTTCGGCGGGCGCGGCCAGTTCGAGGACGTATTCACCGAACCCGATGCTCTGTTCGCCGACATCGCGGCAACGCACCGTCACCTGATGAACAAACGCAAATCGGTAGCGCCGCGCGCGGGCATGCATGACGTCGTGCTCGACTCCGATCTCGCCGGCATCCTCGCGCACGAAGCGATCGGTCACACCACCGAAGCCGATATCGTGCAGGAAGGTTCGGTGGCCGCTGACTACATCGGCAAGCTCGTGGCGAGTCCGCTCATCACGCTGGTCGATTTTGCAAACACGTATCGCGGCGAAACGTTGCCGGTGCCGATCTATGTAGACGACGAAGGCGTGGAGAGCCGCGACACCATCCTGATCGAAAACGGCGTGCTGAGAAATTTCATGCACAACAAGGAGAGTTCCGTGTTGTTCGGCGTGCCGCCTACCGGCAACGCGCGTGCGTACACGTTCTCCGACGAACCGCTCATTCGTATGCGCAACACCGCGATTCTGCCGGGCAAAGACAAACTCGACGCCATGATCGCTAGCATCGAAGACGGCTACTACCTGCTGCGACCGTCGAACGGTCAGGCCGATTCCACTTCGGAGTTCATGTTTGGTGTGACGCTCGGCTACGAGATCAAGAACGGGAAACTCGGCAACGCCATTACCGATACCACCATCTCCGGCGTTGCGTTCGACATGCTGAAGACCGTGACGATGGTTTCGGACGAACTGAGCTGGACATGCGCCGGCATGTGCGGCAAGAAGACGCTGATTCCGGTGGGCATGGGCGGACCGTCGATCAAATGCCGCGTCCACCTCGGAGGCGTTTGACATGGTCGACCGCGCCTTTGCCGAACGAAGCCTCGAAGCATTGCTGAAACGCGGCTTCCAGAAGGCTCGCGTACGGCTCGTCAGCAGCGACCAGCACGAACTGCAGGCCGAGTTCGGCCACACGAACTTGCTGCGCACCACGCACAACACCGAATTGGGATTGCTCGGCATCGTCGATGACAAGCAGGGTACTCTGACGCTGAACAATGTGTCGGACGATGGCTTGGCTGACGCTGTAGAAAACCTGTGGGCTGTCACCAGTGGATCTCGTGCCGACGCTGCCAACGACATCGCAGAGGCGCAGCCAAAGCGCGTCTTCAAGAGCGGGCCGGACGCACCCGACCTCGACCTGATGTATCAGCGCATCGCCGAAGCGCTCGATCACGCGAAATCGAACTATCCGACGCTGAAGATGGGCAACGCCTCCATCTCATTCGCATCGCGGCAGGCGTTGTTCCTGAATTCGAACGGCGTCGACTTCGACACCACCCGCTCCGCGTATCACGCGAACCTGATGTTCACGGCGCGCGACGGCACGGACGTGTCGTCGTTCAACTACACCGGAGTTACGCTTGCTGCGCTCGACAAGCCGCTGGTGTCGTACGCAACCACCGAAGCGCTGATGAAGCAGACCACCGAACAGGTGCGCACGAAGAAGGTGCCGCGTAAGTTCACCGGCGACATGATCATCACGCCCGATTGCCTCGGCGATTTCCTCGGCTTCCTTCTCGGCAACATCGGCAATCAGCCATTGATCTCTGGCACCTCTCTATACAAGGACAGCCTCGGCCAGCCCGTCGCCGATGCGGCATTGACGCTGCACTCGCGCCCGCGCGATCTCGTTGGCGGATACTTCGTCACCGGCGACGGATACGAAGCGCAAAACGCAACCGTGGTCGAAGAAGGTGTGCTGCGCAGTTTTCTGCTGGACCACTACGGCGCGCGCAAAACCGGCCGTGCGCGAGCCGTCACCGGCGGCGGTGCCTGGGTGGTCGACGCCGGTTCGACGCCGTTCGACGCCATGATTCGCGACGTGAAGAACGGCATTCTGATCACCCGATTTTCGGGCGGTCGTCCGAACGACAAGGGCGACTTTTCCGGCATCGCCAAGAACAGCTACTACATAGAAAACGGCGCCGTTGCGTTTCCGATCTCGGAGACGATGGTTAGCGGCAACATGGCCGAGTTGCTGACGAATATCATCGCGTTGTCGTCGGAACGAGCCGACTACGGTTCCGGCATCTTTCCGTGGGTGCGCGTCGGCGGCATCGGCATTTCCTGAAAAGCTCCAGGCTGATCAACAAGAACGCCGTTCGACCTGCACAACTCCATCGGGCAAATCTGCCACCCGCCACAACCCAAGGTGTTTGTCCTTGAACTCGGCCGACGGATGCGCCTCGTCGATCAGTTCGACGGGTGGCGGAAGGTCGAACGGCGCTCGCTGAAGATTCACCGCGCGCCATTTTCCCGTAGGAATGTCGTCGTTGCGCTCGCGGCCGACGAACGTCGTCGCGAGCAGCCACGTTGCGCCCGAGCGGCGAATGTTCGCGATCGCGCGAGCGACGTCTGCGTTTGAGAAATGCACCAGACAGTCGCGGCACAGCACCAGGTCCGCGGTCGGAAGCGCGTCCGTCAGCAGATCGCGTTGCACGAATTTCCGGCGGCCGTTGCCGTACGCACGTTCGTTCTGGAGGATCAGTTCATCGACGATATCCGCGCCGGTGTATTCGACATTCAGATCGACGAGGCGCATCCAATAGAAGTCGCCGCACGGCACATCGAGCAGCGTCTTGCAACCGAGGTCCTTCACCAACGACGGAAGCAGGCGCCGCACGACTTCGGTCTGGGAAAGGTCGGATCCAGGCCCCGACAACGATTCCATTTCCTGAGCTGAGTGCTTGTGGAACTTGCGCGTGAACGTCTGCTTGGATGATCGCGTAACGCGCGACGGCTCTTTCATTCTTCGCCACAGTGCGAACAGTCGCGGCAATCGCGTTTTGACGAAACGTTTGAGCGATCGGTTCAAGCCCGCGGCTCCGGCACTTTGAACGTCGGCAAACGAAGGCCCCAGACGATGGCGGATACGCGCAGCGCAACTACGACGCTCATCCCCAATGCGAACGCCCACAAGCGGGGCACACCGAGCGCTTCCGCAATCAGATAAAAGGAAATGCCGGCGATGGATGCAGTTGCGTAGATGTCGCGACGAAGAATCAACGGAATCTCGGCGCACAATACGTCGCGGAGCATGCCGCCCGCTACTCCCGTGATGGTGCCCATCAATACGGTGATGACCGGCGACAGTCCCGCCGCCTCGGCAATCTGTGCGCCGGACAACGAGAACAGCGCAAGCCCGAGCGCATCGGCCAGCGACAGTGCATTGCCAGGCGGCGGACGCACTCGAACGTATACCAGCGTGAGGAGCGCCGCCGCGGCGATCACTATGAGATAGCTCGGCTCGGCGATCCAGAAGATCGGATGCCGGTCGAGCAACAGGTCGCGAATGGTGCCCCCGCCTACGGCCGTTAGCGTGGCGATGACGATTACCCCGAACAGATCGAGCGCTTTGCGCCCTGCCGCCAGTGCACCGCTCACTGCGAACACGGCAACGCCGACCAGATCGAGCACGTGCAGCGTTATCCAGTTCAATCGACCAGCACCTCGACGTGCGTAACGTCGGCGGGTGCACCGTGGGCCAGATACCGGGCAACGATATCGGCCAGCGATCGCGGCGTTAACGCTTCGCGCGCCTCGGTCAGCTCATCCGCATGCCACCAACGGAACCGGTCGAGCACTTTCGCTTCGACCATATCCGAAATCTCCGGCTCGAAATCGGCCACGCGCACGATCCGGTACTGCTCGCGTTGACAGATCCGTTGGCCGCCCCAGTCGAACGTATGTTGGCGCCGCCACACCAATGGACCCACCTCGAATCGCTCGAGTCCCAACTCTTCCTTCAGTTCGCGGCGCAGTCCCGCTTCTTCGGTTTCACCCGATTCGAGTCCGCCGCCGGGTGTTATCCAGAACCAATCGCCGCCCTGGGGCGGACGGATGCGCATCAGCAGCACTTTGAGTTCCGGCGTGAGAACGATGGCGCGAACGGCGTTCCGCTGGATGATCGACATTGCAGATCCAGTGATTCGTCCCGCGCATTGTAGAGGGAACGTCAGCCGGCGACTTGCTTCGCCACCGGTTGTAGCAAGGCGCGACCGCGATCCCACGCATCCGCCCACGCCAGCAGTTTGTCCGCGGGCATTGGTTTCGCGATCCAGTAACCCTGGCCGACGTCACAGCCGAGTTCGCGCAGCATCTCGTAGTGCGCGCGCTCTTCGATGCCCTCGGCAACTACCGACAGATCGAGGCTGTGTGCCATTCGCAAGGTGGAACGCACGATGGTCTGATCGTTCGCGCTCGTCGTGATGTCTTTTATGAAGCAGCGGTCGATCTTGAGCGTGTCCAACTCGAGGTGTTTCAAATAGGCGAGCGACGAAAAACCGGTGCCGAAGTCGTCGATCGCAATTTTGACCCCGGCCTCCGTCAACACGCGGATGGCGGCCACCGCTTTCGCCGGGTCGCTCATCAACGCCGTCTCGGTGATTTCGAGTTCGAGAACGCTCGGGTCCGTATCGTGCAGACGAATTGCGCGCAGCAACTCTTCCGCGAACGCCGGATCACGCAGATGCCGCGCCGATAGATTCACCGCCATGCCGATATCGAGTCCGCTTGCGCGCCACGCTGCCGCGTCCTTCAGCGCGCGCATCACCGACCAGCGCGTCAGCGGCGTGATCAGATCCGACTCCTCGGCGAGCGGTACGAACTCGCCCGGCGACACGTTGCCGAGCTCCGCGTGATTCCAGCGCGCCAGCGCTTCCACGCCAATACACTTCAGATCGCTCAAACGTACCTTGGGCTGGTAATACACCTCGAGTTCGTTATTTGCGATCGCCCCCCTTAGGGCACCCGTTATCTTGAGATGGCGGATCGAGCTGTGGTCGGCTTCCGCGCTGTAGAACTCGACGTTGGTGCGGTTGTTCTTCGCAACGTACATGGCTACGTCCGCTCGCTGCAGCAACGCGCCACCGTCTACGCCGTGCTCCGGGCACAGCGCGATGCCGATGCTTCCACCCACCTCAATGGTGTTCGAGCCGGTTTTGATCGGCGAGCGAACGCGTTCCAGCAGATCGTCGGCGAGCGTGCGCAGATCGATGATGTCGGTGTAATTCGGAATGACCACGGCGAACTCGTCGCCGCCGATGCGCGCAATGAGATTCTGTTCCGAGAGCGCACCGCGCAGGCGCTGGCCGAGGATCGTCAAAACGGCGTCGCCTGTCGCGTGGCCGAGCGTATCGTTCACGTCTTTGAATCGATCAAGGTCGAGCATGAACAACGCCGTCGGCGTCGTGTTGCTCAAGCCATCGAGTGCGCGGCTCAGCAGCAGGCGATTGGGCAATCCCGTCAGCGCGTCGTGCGTAGCCTGGTGCGTGAGCAGCGCCTGCTGCTTCTTTCGTTCGGTCATGTCGCGAAGAATGGCGGTAAACCAGATGCGTTCACCCATCGCGACGCGCGTAATGGAAACCTCCACCGGCACCTGTTCGTCTTCAGGCCCCACCATCCATTCGAAGTGATCGCCGAAAATGGATTGGCCGCCGAGCGAAGCGAGATTCGAAGAGCGATCCAGCGTTTGCACGTCGGGAATGCCGGGCAGCACGTCTCTGACGTTGCAGCCGTTAAGCTCATCCACCGAACGACCCAGCAGTTTGGCGCTCGACTGGTTCGCGTCCCGCACGATGCCGTCGCGGCCGAACACGACGATGCCGTCGATGCTCGCCGACAGCACGCTCGAGATCAGCGCCTCGCGTCGTTGCAGATGCAAGCCGGCGAGCAATGCGTGCAGCGCCGCGCGATCCGCCGACAGCGAAATGCCGAAGATCGCGCTCAGCACCACCGCAAACACGAACGGCATGACGTCGAGCTGCACCTGCGCACCGCTGTCGAGCACTATCGCCAGCACCAGCGTGCCGAGTACGGCTGCCGCGGCAATCGCCGTGGTCTTGCGCCACGGCAGGCGCCGGTACAACCGGATGCCGCAACAGACCAGCAACGCGGAAACGATCGTCACCCACTGTGGCAATCGCATCGGACTACCTTCAAGCAACGTGGCGTAGGCCGTTGCCTGCGCCACCACACCAGGCAACGCACGGTGAACCGGTACCGGCACCGTGTCGCCAAGTTCGAGCGCGGTCGCGCCAACGAACACCGTCTTGCCAGCAAGCGAGTCGATCGCGCCATCGAGCACATCGAGGAACGACACGTACTTGAACGACTTCGGCGAAATGGCAAAGTCGATCGGATATTCGGCGCCGGGTTCGAAGCCGGAACGTCCCGCCAACTGCGAGACGATCGAGCCGTACGGCACGCCTCCGAACTGATCGGCGTGCACGATCCCGCGCACCAGCCCGTCGGACGACGGCGACACATTCACCAAGCCGACGCGGGTGCTGCGTTCGAATTCCGGCAAAGGCCGCGTGAGCACGAATCCGCCGAGCGCTCCGGCGCCCGCGGGCTGCCAGAACGCGGGCAGGAAGAACGGATACTCGCGCGCAGCAAGCGCACTCGCGATCGCGGCGTCGGCTGCGGG
>CAZLDA010000050.1:0-12022 GCA_964557875.1 uncultured Pseudomonadales bacterium
CGGATCGAGCAACCGAAGATTGGCGGGCCATAGCTTCGCCTGCACGACGTGCCGCGCGGCTTCGGAACCGGCCTGCCACGAATCGAACGTAACGCCCGCGGTGGCGCGAAACACCGGCCGCTTCTGAATGCGCATCCACGCTTCGGTGATGATGCCAAGCGTGCCTTCGGAGCCGAGCACGATGCGGTCGGGGCTCGGACCTGCGCCGCTGCCCGGCAGACGCCGCGATTCCCACCAGCCCGCCGGCGTCAGCATGCGTGTGGACTCGACGAAGTCGTCGATGTGCGTGTGGTTGGTGGCGTAGTGACCGCCCGATCGAGTTGCGATCCAGCCGCCGAGCGTGGACCACGGAAAGCTCTGCGGAAAATGCCGCAACGTATATCCGCGCGGCCGCAACGCATTTTCGAGATCGGGTCCGTAGATGCCGGCCTGAATGCGTGCCGCGCGCGACGTGTCGTCGATCTCGAGCACGCGATCGAGCTTATCCATGTCGATGGTCACGGCCGCATCGCATGACTCCGGCACGTTCACGCCCCACACCACCGACGTGCGGCCGCCCGACGGAATCACCGTGTAGCCGTTCTTGTCGCACCAGGCGAGCGTGGCTTCGAGCTCCGCTTCAGTGCTCGGGTGTGCAACCGCGTCGGGCGGCGATGCGAAATCGCCGCGCATCGCCTGCAACATTTCGAGGGAGTGCCCGCCATGGGTATGCACGACGCGTTCGTGCTTGTCCGCGGTTACCCAGCCTTGCAGCGCACTCGGAATTGCAATGCGCGGCGCGCGCAGCGTGATGTCTGCAAGCGCCGGGATTGGCGGAACCTCCACCGGTTTGCCGATCCGCCTGGACCAACTCGCCGCGAACTTGCGGCGATCTTCGTCACTCGGCTCGTCGCGTTCGAATCCCCACGTCCAGAAACTGCGTCGACCTTGCATCGCACTCCCCCCGCTCTTCATTTGAAGCCGTTCGATACGCGCCGATCATACCTGCGCGGTTGCCGGATGCGGCACCAGCGTCCACAGGCTGCTCCTCAGGCCGACCAGGACAACAACCGACGCCATGCCGATCACCGGCACCAGCGCGGCATTCGCGGGACCGAATGCGCCGATCACGTAGCCCATTGCGAACGAACCGATCGGCATGCCGCCCATCATGCCGAGCGAATACACCGACATGACGCGCGCGCGGTGCGACATTGGCGCCGCTTCCTGAACGATGCTGCGCGCCATGCTCATCGCCACTCCACCCCCGATACCCCACAGGAAGATGAGCGCATAGAACGCTTCGATCGGCACCCCGAACGCAATCGGCACGAACAACAGCGAACCGCAGCCTTGCGCGATGAGAACGGCGCGACCCGGCCGCGCCACGCCGCCGCGCGCGAGCAACAACAGCGTAACGGCCACAGTGCCGACCATGTTCAGTACGTACGCGAAGCCGATCTGCTGGGCGCCGCCGTGGTAGACGTCGCGTATGGTGAGCGGAATCAGCACGGTGAACGCGCCGGCGAAGAACACGCCGATGGCAAACGTCAGCAGCATGATCGGCAGCAACCGCTCCGAACCGAACACCAGCGCCAGACCTTCCCGAATCTCCCTGAGCACGTGTTTGCGCTCGGCCGGTTGTACGAACGGATCGACGTGCACGCGCGACATCGCAACCGCGCCCGATGCCATCACCGCCGCTTGAGTGAGCAGCAACGGCACGGCACCGAGCCGGTCCGCGAGGCTCGCGAGACTGATGCCGAGAATCTGCACGCCGAACTGCAAACCCATCACGATCGTGACGGTGCGCTGAATACGATCGCCCGCCACGCGCGACAACAATGCGTCGCGCGACGGCTGCGAGAATGCACCGAACGTGCTGCCGAGCAGCGCATAACCGATCAGCAGTCCGTAGCTCAGCATGTCGTTGCCGATGAGCACAGCAAGCACGAGCGGCGGCAATGCGCCGAGAACGTGCAACGCGATCAGTGTGCGGCGCTGATCGAAGCGATCACCGACGACGCCGCCGCACAGAATCAGGAACAACGCCGGCAACGCACCGGCCATCTGTGCAATGCCGACACGCTGTGCCGGCTCGTGTAGCAGAACGGCGACCAGCCACGGGAACAGCACCATGCCGATGCCGCCCGGAATCAGGAAAGCAGCCGTACTCGACAGATACCAGCGCAGCGGCGCGTTCACCTAATTCTGTTTCGACTGCGAGGAGTTCTGTTGCGGCGGCGAGGACTGTGGCTTCGACAGCGAGGCGCGAAACGCAGGGCGCGACTGCAAGCGCGTGTAGTAGTCGACCACACGCGGATACGGATCGAGCGGGATGAACTTCGCGGCGAGGTGCACGCTGTAACCAACGCCGGTATCTACCGCGGAGAAGCCGCTCTTCAACAGATAGTCACGATCCTTCAAGTGCGCATCCACGACGCCCAGCGCCTTGCCAAGACGACGCGATTCGAGATTGCGCACCGCCTCGGAACGTTCGTTGGGCGCGATGAACACGTTCTGCTGCACCAGGCTCGCGCCGTGCACCGCAATCGTTTCGGCGTAGTGCACCCACTGCAGCCACTCGACGCGCTCCGGATGCCCCGGCGCACGATGCAGCGTGCCGTCGTCATACGTCTCACACAGGTATTGGCAGATCGCGCCGGATTCGAACAGCACCAGTTCGCCGTCGACCAGGCACGGCACACGACCGAGCGGATGGATGGCCAGATATTCCGGCGAACGCAGCTTCTTCATGTCGAAGCCGAGTTCGACGAGTTCGAAATCGAGTCCGAGCTCGTGCAGCAACCACACCGACCGCATCGAGCGCGCTTCCGCGCAATGGTAAAGACGCCGCGTCATTGCACTTCCGGGAGACGCACGATCAATCCGTCGTGCGCGGCGGTGATGTTCAACTGACACGCGAGGCGGCTGTTGGCGCGGAACTCCGACTTCGCAAACTCGAGCATTTCGAGTTCTTCGTCTTTCGGCGGCGGGAAGCTTGCAACCCACGCTTCATCCACATAGCAATGGCACGTGGCGCATGCGCACGCGCCGCCGCATTCCGCTTCGATTCCGGGAATTCCGTTCTTGAACGCGCCTTCCATGACGGTGTGGCCCACGGCCACCTCGACTTCGCGCGCATCGCCATGATGCTCGACATAGGTCACGCGAGGCATTGCGACTCCGGCTAGGGTAAAGCGCGCTACTCTAGCTTCGCTTAGCCGTTATCGCCACGGAACGTGAACTTCACGACGCCGCGGACAGGAACGGGTCGGCCGTCCTCCACCACCGGTTCGAAGCGCCAGCGGTTGATCGCCGAGATCGCCGTGCCTTCGAAGATCGAAGCAGACGAACGGCGCGCCCGTGCGTCGCGCACATCGCCTTCCTCGGTGACGGTGAATTCGATCTCGACCCAACCCTGGGTGCCCTTCGACTGCGCGCCTCGCGGATAGGCCGGCGCAACTTGCTTCTTCACGGTCAGTTCGCTGACCGCGTACAAGCGGCTGAAGCGTCCCTCGCGCGCATCGTTCAGGCGAGTCTGATACGCGAATTCCTGCTGCAGCTGCGACAACACGAGCGGGTCCGCGCCGGCGACCGCGGCCTGCCCCAGCAATGCGCCGGCTTCCTCCAACGAGCCCCCTGCAAGCAGCGATGCGGTGCGGTCGAGCAAGGCTTCGCGCACCAGTGCGATGCCGCGTTGTGCCGCTGCGGATGTGGGATCGCGAGCAAGCACGGCGCTGAATAGATCGAATGCGTTCGGAGCCGCTGGTGGCATCAAGCGATCGCTCTGCAGAGCCTCGGATGCCGCAAGGAGGTCGTTCTGCGCGCCGTGTTCGTCGGCGCTGCGTTTCACCTGCTTCGTTCTCCCAATGTCGCTAAGGCCCGGTGCGTCGGGGTCGATGGCACGCGCGGCGGCCGCAAACCTCAGCGCTTTGTCCTGATCGCCCGCAAACGCCGCGGACTGCGCGTTGGCAGTGAGACGCTGCACGATCGAACGCATGCCTTGCGCCGCAACGGGATTGTTGGCATCGAGCGCAAGGATGGCCCGATAGGAATCGGCAGCGTTGTCGTCCTTCGGGTTGACCAGATTGCCACGCGCAAACTGCTTCAGCGCTTTCGCGGTGAGTTGTTGAATGTGCTCGAGACGGTTCGCCCGCGCGCGCAAATCGAGCGCCTGCGGGTCGTCGGCGCGAACGTTCAGAATGACGGCCACGTATGCCCGCGCCGCATCCCAATCGTTCTGGAAGATTGCGCCTTCAGCCTGGTTTTCCAGATAGGCAACCACCCGATCGACGCCCTGCAGGGCGTCCTTGTTGTCCGGTTCGGTTTCGAGCAACGAGCGGTAGTAGTTCAGCGCGTTGTCGAATTCGGGCTCGATGATGCGCCCCGCAGCGAATGCGATCTCGGCCTGCTCCAACAGCGAGTTCGATGCAGGGCGCCCGCGCTCGACGTTGGCCGTCGACGGCGCAACCGGCGGCTCGCGTTCCAGCATCGCATCCGGGGTTACAGATGCGTCCTGCTTTACGAACACCCACGCCGCCAGCACGCCGGCAATCACCACCGCCGAGGCCATGCCGAAACTGCTGGCGATGCTCGATCCTGCCGGTTCGCGTCCGAAGAGGTGCAGCGTTGCCATGATCACGCCATGCCGTTGAGTGTGAGGAACCGATCGCGCAGGCGGCGGATGCGCCCGAAGACGGTTGAGATGAGGCTGTCGGGGGCGACCTCGCGCTCCGGCACGGCGTGACGACGCCGCATCAACGGATCGGCCGCCAGTTCGCGGTGTTTGATCACGGCCGATTCGACCGACAAGCGGCACTGGCCGCTATGCAACGGCTTGAGCAGGAACCTGAAGATCTGGCCGAAGTTGATGAGATCTATCAGCACCTGGGCGTCGGATCGGCTGCTGGCCACGATGGTCACCAGTTCCGGAACGTGGCGCTTCAGTGTGGTCGTTAGCGTTCCGATCTGTTCTTCGCTGACACCCGTGTCGGTGACCATCACGCCGATCGGGTTCTTCTCCAGCGCGGCGACTGCGGCTTCGAGCGATTGAACGTGATGCAGCCGGTGGCTGCCGTCGAGCGCCGTATCCAGCGCCTTCACCATTTCTGCATCGCGCGTGAACACCAGCAGATCGACATCGTGAATGTCCGGGATTTTCCTGCTGCGCATCTCGGGTCCGTTCCCAACGGAGCGTTGCGGCGGACGGCGCAGAATCGGCGTAAGCGGCGGATTGGACTGCGTGCCCGGGGGGTTGCTGAAACGAGGTGCCATCTGCGGCCTTCGCAACGGCGTGGGATGTGTGGGCGGAGTCGGACGTACCGGCGCGTCAACGACCAGTTGCGGCCGCGCCGGCTCGACACGCGCCACAACCGGCGGTGGTGGTTCCTTCGGCAATTCTTCGATGACGATCGTGTCGGTCTCCGACGCTTGCTCCGACGGCTCTGCGTTGGCGGCATCCTCATTGGTGGCAATTTGGGCGGCGAGCCCGATCGCTTCTTTCAGCTGCTCGCTCGGACACGGTTTCGTCAGATAACGGAACACCTCGCCTTCGTTGATCGACGCTTCGATCGCCTTCAGGTCGGCATAGCCCGTCAACAGAATGCGCATCGCATTCGGCGCCAGCGTCTTCACCGCTTTCAGTACCTCGACACCCGTCATGCCGGGCATACGCTGGTCGGAAACGATGACGTCTACGGAATGATCGCGTAGAAGGTCGATCGCCTCCTGTCCACTGTTCGCCAACAGCACTTCATAGTCGCGGCGGAACATGGCGCGCATCGACGTGAGTACACGGCGTTCGTCATCGACGAACAACACGGTGCCGCGTTTCAATGCCGCGGCTTCCATCTCAGGCCGCCTCCGCATCGTCGAGCATGTCGGCTTCCTGGTCGGCCGCGTCCGCATTTACGCCGCGGTCGATCGGCAGACTGATGGTGATCGTCGTGCCGACGCCGACTTTCGAATCGACCGCAATCTTGCCGCCGTGTTCGTCGACGATGCGTCGCACGATCGAAAGACCCAGCCCCGTGCCCTGCCCAACCGGCTTCGTCGTGAAGAACGGGTCCATGATCTTGGTGAGGTTTTCCGGCGCGATACCGCAACCGGTGTCGCATACTTCGATGTCTACCCAACCGTCGCGCGCGCTCGTAGTGATCGTCAGCGTGCCTTTGCCTTCCATCGCCTGCACCGCGTTCGTGACCAGGTTGATGAATACCTGGTTGATGCGGGACGGCGCACACAGGATCGGCGGCACTTCGCCGAGCCGCTGATCCACTGTGACGCCGTACTTGAGCAGGTTGCGGGTGATGAGCAGCGTTTTCTCGATGCCTTCACGCACGTCGAAGCGATCTTCAGCCGCGCGGTCGAGGCGGCTGAAGTCCTTCAAGCTCTGCACGAGCTCGCTGATCTGATTCAGTCCGTCTGTGCTGTCCTGCGACAACCCCACGATCTCGTCGATCGTTTCGTTGAGCGCGGCCGGGTCGATGTGTTCGCTCAACTGCTGCACCGCGGCCTGCACTTCCGCCGACTGGGCACCGCGCGCCTCCACCAGCGTTGCCAGACGCGAAACATCGGCAACGCAAGTGCGCAGCTCTTCGACGTTCTCTGCGGTTACCGTTGCGTTGTTGAGCACATACAGCAGCGGCGTGTTGATCTCGTGCACGATGCCGGCCACCAACTGGCCCAGCGACGACATCTTCTCCGCCTGGACGAGCTGTACCTGCGATTCCTTCAGCTCTTCATATGCCCGCTCGAGGTCTTGCGTACGCTCCCTGACGCGCGCCTCGAGAGAGGTGTTGGCCAGCGCCAGCTCTTCGTGCGACCGGTTCAACGCGCGATAGCTGCGCTGCAGGCGTACGCCGAAGTAGCCGAGCACTAGAAGCAGCAACACGGTGTACACATTCAACAGAACGCGCGAATCGTTGACGGTGGTGAGCCGGTACAACGTATCGCGCGTGATCAGCTCGCGAAGATTCATCACCTGCCGCTGAAAACGTCCGACGACGATGTCGGCCAGATGCGTCTCTACTGCGCGGCGCACCGGCACCAGGGACCGCATCGTCTCGATCAGTTCGAGCACCGCAGCGTGATCGGCCGGCGTGCGAGTCTGCGATCCCGCGGCGAGCCGGTCCGTTATCGACTCGATCTGATCGAGATCGGAATCGCTGCCGCGTTCCGCGCGCTCGAGCACCTGTTGCGCGCCGCGGAAGACCGAATCGGCGAGTGACGGTGAGCCGCGTTCTCGCAGCCGTTTGACGAACGCGCGACTGTCGGCGATCAACGACTGTCGCGCCTTCAGATACTGGGTTTGATTGCTGCGAAACGCCTCGATGTGATCTGCGAGCCGCGCCGAGGACTGATTCAGTTCCGCAAACTTGCGCATCAGCGGCTCGGCCTCGGCGCGTTCGGGGTGACGCGAATCGATCGAGTTGAACCCGGCTTCGGCGACGGTGCGCACGCGTGCAAGACCGTCTTCGTCGACGGGGAACAATTCGCGCAAGTTCCGGCCGAGGGCTTCCACTCGTGCGTGCAGGTCGGCGCCGAGTGTCTGCAATTGGGTGTCGTTGTCGGTCTGCAGATTGCGCGCGTTGAGCGCCTCGCGCTCGATCGCGGCTGCGATGTCGCGCAGCTGCCGCAGATTTACGTCGGCTTGCCGGCGTACCGCTTCGTCGGGCTGGGTCGACAAGAGCACCAGGATGCCCAGCAGGGCAATGGCAAAACCCGTCAGCACCAAGTTGGTGGCGAAACGTACCATGCATCGTTCCTTCGCAATCGTCCCTGTCGTCCCCGGACCCATCCCCGGGCCCATCCCCCGACTAAAGGGGGCGTCCGAAGTCCGTATACGCACGCGCAACCCACCCGAGTCTATGTTCGCTTCCGCGATTCATCTGCGCAGCCGGCCACTGCGATTGGGTGACAGGGTTCTCACGCCGACATCTAGTGCACACGTATTGCGCAGGTCCGGCTTGCGTGGACCACGAACCACCCCGCACCTATGATGGCGCGATGTCATCGCCACGCCCCTCGACCACCCTGTTCGAAGACGCCATCGACGTACCCTTGTGGCTCGAAAACGACCGCGGTACGCCATATTCGACACGCGTGCGACGTGATCGCGATATCGGCTCTCAGCTGCCCGATCGCAACGCCGTGGAGCGGGTGCGCACGTGGTGGAACCTCGTCGAACGACGTACGGATGATCCGTCCGGCGCCCGCCTGCAGCGCATTCGCCGGCTCGTCACCGCGATGATGATCGGCATCGGCGGGTTTCTCGGCATCGGAGTCGCGCTCGCGGCCTTCCACTACGACGGTTCGCGCCCCGTAAACGTCGTAACCCTGCTCGCGACGCTGGTGATCGTGCAACTCGGCCTGGTGTTCCTGACGCTGCTGCTGATTCCACGTGGTGTACCGGGTCTGCGCGCCATTCAGGATCTGTTGGAAACCATCAACCCTGGCGCCTGGGCCGCTTCGATCTATCGCCGCATCGCCCGTCCGCCGCGCGACGTCGCCGCGCTCTTCGGCTGGCATCACGGCAGAGCGGCCGCGGCGAGCCGGTTTGCAAAGTGGCAGATGCTGTTCTGGTCGCAGACCGCAGCGGTGGCATTCAACCTGGCGGCTATCGCAACTGGCGCCGCGCTGGTGACGTTCACAGATCTCGCATTCGGTTGGAGCACGACGTTGCAGGCCGATCCGCACGAAATCGCGCGCTGGGTAGACGTGTTGTCTTTGCCCTGGCAAGCGTGGGCACCCGCGGCCGTGCCGGATTTGTCGTTGATCGAACGTTCGCAGTTCTTCCGGCTCGACGGGGCGACAGCGCTCGATGCAAATGCGTCACGCACACTGACCGGCTGGTGGGCGTTCACCATTCTCGCGATCGTCGTGTACGGGTTGTTGCCGCGCCTCGTGCTCTGGTCGTTGTGCATCGCGCAGTTGCAAGCGGCGACACGCGCGTTGTTGCTCGAAGATCCGCGCGTTACGGCGCTGCTCGACCGGATGACGACACCCGCTATCGAGACGGCAGCCCGCGAACCGGAAGATGCGCGACCGCCTTCGGCATTGCCCGACGCATCGCACCCCGACGCATCTATTAATACGGCCAGCGCGGTGATCTGGAGCGGCAGCATCGCAGCGTCCGCAGCCGACGCATACGCACGGCGAACGCTCGGCATTGCCCTGAACGGCGTCGTCGAAGCCGGTGGCGGCCGCGCGTTGGAGGAAGATCACGCCGCCATCGAGCGTGTATGCGCCGGCGGGCGCGGCAGCATCATCGTGTTCACGCGTGCGTGGGAACCGCCCTTGCTCGAGTTCCTGGACTTCATTGCTGCACTACGCCGCGCGTTAGGGAACGACGCGTCGATCATCGTTGCGCCGGTGGCCGAGTCGGCGAGCGCTGTAGAACCGCAGCATCGCGAGACCTGGGCGCGCGCGATCGGCCGGCTTGCAGATCCCCACCTGTACCTCGAGACCGGCGCAACATGAGCCTGCCCCGCTTCGCCATCGTCGGGCACCCGAACAAAGGCAAGAGCAGCATCGTTGCAACGCTGGCCGAAGACGACAGCGTGGCGATTTCATCTGAACCCGGCACCACGAAGAACTCGCGTACATATCCGATGCGGCTCGACGGCGTGACGCTGTACGAACTGATCGATACGCCCGGTTTCCAACGCGCGCGCGAAGTACTCGCGTGGCTCAACGCGCACGACCGCGGCGCCGGTGCGCGCACCGACGTCGTACGCGAGTTCGTCACCCAGCACGACACTGTTGAGCGCTTTCACGACGAGTGTGAGCTGTTGCGTCCCATTCTCGACGGCGCCGGCATCCTCTATGTCGTAGACGGCAGCCGGCCGTACGGCGCCGAGTACGAACCCGAAATGGAAGTGCTGCGCTGGACCGGCCGTCCCCGTATGGCGCTGATCAACATGATCGGCAGCGGCGATCATGTGGATGAGTGGCGCGCGGCGTTGTCGCAGTTCTTTTCGATCGTGCGCGTCTTCGACGCAATGCATGCCGACTTCGACCGGCGCGTCGATCTGTTGCGAGCGTTCGGCGCCATCGACGAAACATGGCTTACCTCGCTGAACAAGGCCGCCGATGCGTTGGCCGGAGAACGCGCGCGACGCAAGGCGCAGGCGGCCGCCGAAATCGCCGACCTGATGGTGGAAGTGTTGACTGCTACCGAGACCGCCGAGCTCGCCGATGAGAACGCCGACCCTGCCGTAGAAGAGGGCGCGCGCACGCGCCTGCGCAAGACCGTTAGTTCACGGGAACAAGCGGCGCGCAGAACCATTCAGGAGATCTATCACCACAGCGGCCTTCAGGCGCGCGAGGCGGCCGCTTCGTTCCTCACCGAAGATCTGTTTTCGGCCCGCAGCTTCAGCGTGTTCGGCCTCTCTTCGACACAACTGGCGATGACCGCCGCCGCATCGGGCGCCGTCGCGGGCGGACTGGTGGATGCAATGCTCGGCGGCGCGTCGCTGTTCCTCGGAGCGGGTATCGGCGCGTTGATCGGCGCCACCGGTGCGTTGGTGGGTTCGGACCGGCTCGCGAAGGTCGAAGTACTCGGCCAACCGCTGGGCGGCTACGAGTTGCGTATCGGCCCTATCACCGATCCGAACTTCCCGTGGGTGATGCTGGGCCGCGCATTGTTGCATGCGCGGCTCGTATCCGAACGCAATCACGCGCGGCGCGAGGCGCTGGTCATCGATGCCGAACGCGACGAACACCAATCGGACGCAATCGACGCAACGCGAAGGCGCACGCTCGACGGCATCTTCCGCACGCTGCGAAACGACGGCGCGATCGATCGCAATCAACGGCAACGGTTGATCGACGAGATCGCTGCGCTCCTCGAGATTGCGTGAGGTAATCGATGGCAACCATCCGCCTCACACCGGTCACCGAAGTACCTGCCGCTGCAATCAGCGTTTCGTTCGTGCGCAGCACGGGGCCCGGCGGGCAAAACGTCAATAAGGTTTCCACGGCCGTCGAACTTCGCTTCGATCTGAACGCGGCAGGCCTGCCGCCGGCCGTACGCACGCGCCTTGAGCGAATCGTTGGCAGCAAGCTGACGCTCGGCGGCGAAGTGATCATCTTCGCGCAGAGCTTTCGAACGCAGAAAGCCAACCGGGAAGACGCGCTCGCGCGCCTCGCTGAACTGGTCGAGCGCGCAGAGCGTCAACCGAAACGCCGCGTGGCCACACGACCGACGCTCGCGTCGAAGAAACGGCGGCGCGACACGAAGGGCCAACGCGGTTCGCTCAAGCGGCTGCGCGGTAAACCGGCAGCCGACGACTGACAGTCAGGGAGCGGACTACCAGGTGATCGCGCGCTGGATCACCGCGCCGATCTGCTCGGGCTTCCACGGCTCGAGCCCGCGTTTGTTTACGCCTTCGCTCACCAGCATCTTGTAGACGAACAACTGGTTCTGGTTCACGCCGAACGTCTGGCCGGTAATGTTGGCGGCCTGGTCGGACGAGAGATACACGACGACCGGCGCCATGAACTGCGGCCCCATTTCTTCCTCGGTGTAGCTCGACATGCCCGGCAGGTCTTTCGTCATGCGCGTGTACGCGTTCGGCGCAATTGCGTTCACGGTGATGCCCTTGCTCGCGAGTTCCATCGACGCGATGCGCGTCAGCATGTGGATGCCGGCTTTCGCGGCACCGTAGTTCGCCTGCCCGAAGTTACCGAGCAAACCGGAAGACGAACTGGTGTTGATGATCCGTCCACCGCGGCCTTGTGCCACCATCTGGCGCGCGCCGGCCTGCAGACAGGCAAATGTGCCGGTGAGATGCACGTCGATGACTGCCTGCCACTCTTCCGGTGCCATTTTCAGCAACGTGCGGTCGCGCAGAATGCCGGCGTTGTTCACCAGAATGTCGACGCCGCCGAATTTCTCGACCGCTGCTTTGACGATTGCATCGGCGCCTTCGAAGCTCGCTACCGAATGGGTATCTGCAACCGCTTCGCCGCCGGCTTTACGGATTTCGTCCGCGACCGACTGCGCCGCGTTGCTCGAACCGGTGCCGTTCAGCGCACC
>CAZLDA010000051.1:0-11924 GCA_964557875.1 uncultured Pseudomonadales bacterium
CCCGGCGGTGCATGCGGCACGCGCGAAAGAACGAGGTGCAGGATGTTGTCGACGAAGTCGTGCTCGCCTGCAGAGATGAAGATCTTCGTGCCGGTGATCGCGTAAGTGCCGTCGGCATTTGGCACCGCTCTGGTGCGCAGGATGCCGACATCCGAACCGGCCTGCGGTTCGGTCAGGCACATCGTGCCGGTGCATTCACCCGACAACAGCAACGTCAGGAATCTCTGCTTCTGGTCCGGCGTGCCGTGTCGCTCGAGCGCATTCATCGCGCTATGCGACAGATCCGGGTACATCGTCCACGCCATGTTGGCGATGGTCATCGGTTCTTCGACGATCAGACTCATGCTGTGCGGCAACGCCTGCCCGCCGTATGCGGTGGAGCCGGTCATTCCAGTCCAACCGTTCGCAACGTAGGTCTTGTACGCCTCTTTGAATCCCTTAGGTGTGGTCACTACGCCGTTCGCGAAATGACAACCTTCAACATCACCGATGTGATTGATCGGGAAAAGTTCGGTCTCGGCGAAGCGCGCCGCTTCTTCGAGAATCTGGTCGAGCAGGTCGCGGGTTACCCGTTCGCGATCGGACAGCCGCGCGTAGTGCGATTCGAAATCGAACACGTCGTACAAGAGAAAACGAGTGTCGCGAAGCGGGGTGCGGAGGTCCGCCATAGTCTGGCCTCAATGCAAGAACAGAAAAAACACCGCGGACGCGCACCTTAACGTCGCGGTGTCGGAAGTGTCAAAACGCAGCTATTCGAAAGCGATCAGGCGCGAACGTCGATCAGAAATCCAAGTACGGCGTCGGCGGTTTCTACGACTTTGGCAGAGGCCTCTACCTGCAGTTTGTGCACTTTCAGGTCGACGATGGCTTCCGCTGCATCGGCCAGCTTGTCGGTGGGCTTGTCGTGACGAATCACGTTGTCCGTGGTCGGCTGCGCGCGGTCATCCAGATTGAGGTCGGCAATGTCCTGCGCCGTGCGTTTCAGTCCCTTGAGACCCGTCTGAATTCCGTTCACGCCCGCCTGCATGATGGGGCTAACGGCCATGATTGAGGTCCTGTGAGATCCGAAAACGAGCTTACCGAGCCTGCCGCCACACCGGGACAATGTCGCACACAAGTGTGCAGCGCTTCACATTGGCGCCGGAATGGATGGCGCGTATCAGTGACGCATGCATCCCTTCCGCAACCTTCTGCCTCACATCGACAACCTCCTGTGGGCGCTGCTGCCCGGAGTCTGCATCCTGTGCGATGAGCGCAGCGGAAAGATGGCGGACTTGTGCGACCACTGCCGCAGCGCACTGCCCCGCCTCCCAATGCCATGTCCGCGATGCGCGCTGCCCCTTTCCGGTAGAACCGAAACAGCGAGCGACACCGAAACACCTGACGCCGAAACATCGTGCGACGCCTGTCGTTCGCCCGCTCCGCCATACACACGAACCGTAGCCGCGTTGCGTTACGCCGAGCCTGTCACACGCATGGTGCATCGCCTGAAGTTCCGCGGCTCACGCATCGATGCGCGCGTACTCGGCGGTCTACTCGCATCGGCCGTCGCGAGTGCCTATAAGGATCGGCCCATGCCCAACGTGATCGTTCCCGTTCCACTCAGCCGGCGCCGGCTGTTGCGGCGCGGTCACAACCAGGCGGTGCTGCTCGCGCAATGGCTCAACGTGCCGTTCGAACCGATCGCGTGTGAACGCATTCGCGATACGCCGCCGCAAGCGGGACTGAGCCGAACACTGCGACTGCACAATCTCACCGACGCATTCGCGACGAGTGGTCGCTTCGACGATCAATGCGTGGCGGTGGTCGACGACGTCATGACCACCGGTACGACCGTCGCATCGCTCGCCCGAACGCTGCGCGCGGCCGGTGCGAAGGAGGTGCACGTGTGGACTGCTGCGCGCACGCTGCCACCGACGAGCAGGTTCGCACTAGAATGAGTGCCTTGAATCGCCGGGTGCACGTGCATGCATCGCTTACTCGCGGGTCTGATCGTTCTTCTGTTCTGCACATCGGCGCACGCAGATCCGCTGCGAATCGCGGTGGCGTCGAACTTCCAGGTCACGTTCGAGGAGTTGGTGGCCGCGTATTCGAAGCAGTCGTCGGAGCAAATCGAAGGCACGTACGGCGCAACAGGTGCGCTGTTCACGCAAATCGCGAATGGTGCGCCGTTTGGCGCTTTCTTTTCAGCGGACGGCGACCGCGCTGAAAAGTTGGTTGCCAACGGTCGAGCTAAGGCGACCAGCAGATTCGTATACGCGATCGGACGCCTCGCCTTGTGGACACCGGGCGCAACTTCGCAGCCGCCATCGGAGTGGCTGATGGATCCACAACACCGAATCGCCATCGCCGATCCGCTGAATGCGCCCTATGGGCTCGCGGCCAAAGAAGCGCTGACCTCGATGAAGTTGTGGGAGCAGGTGCAAGCACAACTCGTCACGGGCAACAGCGCGGCGCAGGCGATGCAATTCGTGGAATCGAAGAGCGCCTCCGGCGGCTTCGTCGCCCAGGCGCAGCTGATCGCACATTACAAAGGCAAACCGCCGAGCGCCGACGCGTGGCTCGTGCCGTTGAATATGCACTCGCCGATCGTGCAGGAAGCCGTCGTGTTGAACACGCCCGCCGCCGATCGCGCGCAAGCCTTTCTCACGTTCGTTGCATCGGATGCAGGCCGCGCAGTGATCGAAGCGAACGGCTACGCCGTTCTTGCGCCGACCCATTGAGCACCACGCTCGCCAAAAGAGGTCGCGCGCAACGTGGCTAAAGCGGACGACACCCCTTACGCAAATCTATCGCCCGATCTGATTCTCACGGCGATCGAAGCTTCCGGCTTTCCTTGCGACGGTCACCTGCTCGCACTGAACAGCTATGAAAACCGCGTGTACCAAATCGGCCTGGACGACGGCAGCAAGATCGTCGCCAAGTTCTATCGTCCCGAACGGCTGAGCGATGCCGCAATTCTCGAGGAGCATGCGTTCATAGCTGAACTCGTGGAGGCTGAACTACCGTGCGTTGCGCCGCTCAAAACGGAGTCGGGACAGACGCTGTTGGTTCACGAAGGCTACCGCTTCACGTTGTTTCCGCGCCAAGGCGGCCACGCCCCGAATCTCGAATCCGAAGAAAACCTGCGCGTGCTCGGCCGCACGCTGGCGCGCATTCATCGAATCGGGCGAAGCGGACGCTTCAAGCATCGACCAACGTTCACTACGGAGCGGCTCGGCGTCGAGTCGAAGGAGTTCGTCCTGCAACACGCCTTCGTGCCGGAGGAACTCATCGATGCCTATACATCCGTGACGACTCATCTGCTGAATCGGATCGAAGCGACACCGCTGCCCGCCGGTGGGCGTATTCACGGCGACTGTCATCCGGGAAACGTCCTGTGGCGCGACGACGCACCACACTTCGTCGACTTCGACGACGCCGTAATGGGACCCGCGGTTCAGGACCTGTGGATGCTGCTTTCCGGCGAGCGCGAAGAACAAACGCATTCGCTCGCAAAACTACTCGAAGGCTATGAGACGTTCCTTCAGTTCGACACGCGTGAACTCGCGTTGATCGAGTCGCTACGCACTCTGCGAATCATGCACCACGCTGCATGGATCGCGCGGCGTTGGAACGACCCCGCGTTTCAACGCGGCTTCCCCGCATTCGGCAGCGTGCGCTACTGGTCGGAACACGTGCTGCATCTGCGCGAACAACTCGCTGCGCTCGACGAGCCGGCGCTGGCGCCCTAGTCGGGGACAACGACGAAGGTGACAAGCAACAGAGCGTCAGGCGATGAGCCTGAGTTCCAGGGCGCGCGCTACCGGATTGGCGTACTGCGCCACGATCTGCGCGCGCAGATCGGCTGAAGTCGACGCGAGCCGTTGTTCGAATTCCTTCAGCGCATCGGAGCTCTCGGCAGGCTGCTTGCAGGGGATGCCGGCGAGTCTCGCGGCCATGAAGTGGGTCGGAAACAACCGATACCCGCGCGCGATCTGACGATCGATCTCGGCTGCAATGGATTCCGCATCGGCGCTTGTGCCCGAGAACGCCGGGCCGATGTTCAGATGAACGCGCCCTTTGCGTCCGGTTACGCCGGCAATGATGCTGCGCAGATCTTCGCCAGGTTCCTTCCGATACACCCCGTGCTTCGCCAGCGCCGACAATTCCCGCGCCTTCAACTCGTCGCACGGATCGAGCTCGTACGACACGGCTACCGGCACGATCGACAAGCGTCCGATCATTGCGGCGAGGTCGGGGATGTCTTTGCGGTAAGCGAGAGACAACATTTTGATCAGCGCCGGATCGGTGACGTCTTTGCCATCCTTCGCCCTGCCCTCCCGCTGCGCGGTCCACACCGAGTGTCCGGTTTCGAGCGAGTGACGGATGTAGCGCGAAGTCTGCGACATCGCGGCGAACGCCAGCTTCGCACCGCGCTTTCCGCGGTGCACGACGAAGCCTTTGTTGAGGCGCATCACGTCCGCGGCATAGCCGGTGTGCAACAGGTTATCGCCTATTGCCATGCGTGTGGTCGGATGTCCGGCGCGAAACAGCGCGAGGTTCATGAACCCGGAGTCGAGCGTGATGTCGCGGTGATTGGAAATGAACAGGTGACTTAGATCGGGTTCCAGCTGTTCCATACCCGACACCGTAAACCCATCGGTCGTGTCGTCTATCATGCGTTGAAATACCGTTGCCAACGCCTGCTGAAACGCATCGACGGAGTCAATCTTCTCGAACGCGTCACGCAGCTTTCTGCCGACCAGCCAACGCGCGAGCGGTGGCGCCCAGCGACTCAACGATGGCGCCGCATATCGCGACAGATCGCGTAGAAGCGATGGATCTCGGCTGAGACGCCGAAGGACGGGAGCGACTTCGTCATCGCGGTAGGGACGTATTTCGTCGAAGTCGGTGACGGCCTGTGGCATCGAGACTCGGTCGGCAGCTGGCGAACGGTGCCGTGCAGGCTAGCCAAAAGCTGTCCGACACAACAGTGCCGCGTTCAACTAACATCGTCAGCCGATCCAGCGAACAGGAGTACCACCATGACGTCTCTCGGCATCAGACCTTACGAGAAGGGACTCGTCGACCTGGGACGCGGTGGATATGCATGGCTGCAGCCGGACGGCGGTTGGGGTTGGAGCAACGCCGGATTGATCAGCGATGGTGAGCAGGCATTGCTGGTAGATACGCTGTTCGACGTTCGCCTTACTGCAGAGATGCTGGCTGCAATGCAGCGAGCTGCACCGCGCGCGAGGATCGGTCACCTCGTGAACACGCATTCGAACGGCGATCATTGCAACGGCAACGAACTCGTGAAGGGTGCGCAGATCATCGCCTCCAAAGCGACTGCCGACGAACTGGCGCACGAATCGCCGCGCATGATGGCATCGTTGATGAGGCAGGCACCGAACATGGGCGAAGTCGGTGAGTTCTTCCTCTACTGCTTTGGTGCGTTCCACTTCGAGGAAGTAACGCAAACACCGCCGACGCGCACCTTCGAAGGCGCGTTGGACCTAACGGTAGGAAACAAGCGCGTGCATCTGAAGCAGGTTGGCCCGGCGCATACGCGCGGCGACACGATCGTGCACGTGCCGGCCGACAAACTCGTCTTTACTGGTGACATTCTGTTCATCGAAGGGCATCCGATTCTGTGGGCCGGCCCCGTGGGCAACTGGATCGACGCGTGCAACTATATTGCATCGCTCGACGTCGACGCCGTTGTACCGGGCCATGGTCCGATCACCGACAAACGCGGCGTGCTCGCGGTGCGCGACTATCTGATCTACGTGAGAGACGAAGCACGACGTCGCTACGATGCGGGTATGGATGCTTACGATGCCGCCGTCGACATTTCACTTGCAGACTACGACTCATGGGGCGATGCCGAACGCATCGTCGTGAACGTGTCGACGCTATACAAAGAGTTCAGCGGCGACACCACGCCCAACGACACCACGAGGCTGTTCGGGATGATGGCGAAGCTGCATCGCACGAAGCGCTGACGCAATCGTCGTAGAAGAAAAGCGGGGCAAAAAAGAAGGGGTGCTTTCCGCACCCCTCTGACGCTTCGGACAATCCGAAAAACCTATTCTCGAAAATCTATTCTCGAAAAAACTATGAAGTGCGACGTCGCAACATGATCAAGGCGAGCACGCCCGCCGCGAGAAGAACGTAGATGCTCGGATCGGGTACGCGAATGTCTTCCATCGCGATCACGCTTGCAGCGATGGCCATCGAAACGAGCGCCGTTACGATCACGATGCGAGTACGAGTAAACACGTCCGGATTCCCCTTCTTGTTCTGGTACGCGCGAGAAAATCTGGTATGCGCGAAAGAGCCGGCAGGTTAGCAAAGCACCCCAGAATGCGAAGTGACGAGAATGTAAACAGGATCACATTATTCCGTGGTTCGACTTCGTCGTGGCACTGCCCTCGTCCTTCCACTAACGTACCGATGCATGGAACTCGGCCTCTCGGACAAGACCGCTCTCGTCACCGGTAGCCATCGCGGCACCGGCGCGATCATCGCGTCGCGACTCATCGACGAAGGCGCCACCGTACTCGTGCACGGCTTCACTCGCGACGAAGCCGAGCGCGCATGCGAGACACTGCGCGGTGGCCGTCCCGTACATGGCGACATCGCAACGGTGGCGGGCACTGAAGAACTGCTGTCGAGTTGTGCCGCGTCTCCGATCGACATCCTCGTGAACAACTACGGCACGGCGGGGCCGGGTCGCTGGGACGACACCGACGAGGCCGCCTGGCTCGACATGTACCAGCGCAACGTCCTCTCGGCCCAACGCCTCATTCAACGACTGCTGCCGGGAATGCGGCAGCGGCGCTGGGGGCGCGTCATCAACCTCGGCACCGTCGGTTCGACACGACCCGCGGCCCGCATGCCGCACTACTACGCGTCCAAAGGGGCACTCGCGACGCTGACGATCAGTCTCGCAAAAGAGGTCGCCGGCAGTGGCGTAACGGTCAACCTCGTCTCGCCCGGTCTCATTCACACGGCTGAAGTCGAAGCGAGTTACCTTGCCCAGGGTCGACGCAACGGTTGGGGCGAAACGTGGGCCGAAGTCGAACCTCATGTCGCGGCGGACATCCCCATTGGACGTATCGTTCGACGCGAAGAAGTGGCCGATCTCGTCGCGTTTCTGGCGAGCCCGCGAGCCGATGCAATTCACGGTCAGAACATCCGCATCGACGGTGGCGCGCTGGGCGTTCTGACCTGACGCCGCGCCTTGCCAGGTGGCAGTTAATACGATTGAATCACCCCCCTTTCCGGCCCGCGCGGTCGCCCTCAATCCATAGGATGCGAGCATGAATTTCGAGTTCTCCGACGAGCAGAATCTGTTGCGCGAACAAGCTCAGTCCTTTCTCGCTGACAAGTGTCCGCTAACGGCCGTTCGTCGCGTGCTCGACGGTGATCAACCAAACGATGCACAGCTGTGGCGCGGCATGGTCGACCTCGGGTGGACCGCCACTGCGATCCCGGAGGAGTACGGCGGCATCGGTCTCGGCTACCTCGAACTGTGCGTGCTCGCCGAAGAGCTGGGCCGAAGTCTCGCCCCGACACCGTTCTCCTCGAGCGTGTATCTCGCAACGGAAGCGATCCTGGCGTTCGGCACCGCGAAACAGAAGGCGCGTTACCTGCCGAAGCTCGCGGCGGGTGAATGGGTCGGCACTTTTGCAATTGCCGAAGGCGCCGGCGAACCTGCGCGCAGCCTCAAGACCAAAGCCAAGAAAGGCGCCGTCAAGGGAACGAAGGTGCCGGTGCCCGATGGCGACGTGGCGGACTTCGCCATCGTCCTCGCCAAAGAAGACAAGAAACACGCGTCCATGTACATCGTCGACCTCAACGGCACCGGCGTGAAGCGCGACGTGGTACCTACGCTTGACCCGACCCGCTCGCATGCGTCTATCCGTTTCAACGACGCCGCCGGCGAACTGCTCGGCAAAGAGGGCAAGGGTTGGACACAAACCGAGAGGCTGTTCGACCGCGCCGCCGTGCTGTTCTCGTTCGAACAGGTCGGCGGCGCCCAAGCCGCGCTGAACATGGCGAAGGCATACGCCCTCGGCCGGTTCGCGTTCGGCCGGCCGATCGCTTCGTTCCAAGCGATCAAACACAAGCTCGCCGACATGTACATCGCCAACACCCTCGCCCATTCGAACTGCTATTACGGCGCATGGGCCTTGTCGACCGACGCTTCGGAGCTGCCGATCGCAGCGGCAACCGCACGTGTGAGCGCGACCGAAGCGTTCCACGAGTCGTCGAAGGAGAACATTCAGACCCATGGCGGCATGGGCTTCACGTGGGAATTCGACTGCCACCTTTACTACCGCCGGTCGAAGCTGCTGTCGGTGAACCTCGGCGCGTTGCCGCGCTGGAAAGATCGCCTGATCACCGCGATCGAAGCGACGAACTAGGCCAGGCCCGAACTCGAGGTAGAGACGATGGATTTCAACGACACCGCTGAAGAAGGCCTGTTCCGCGCCGAGGCGCGCGATTTCCTCAACGCGCATGCGCAGTTTAAGAACGAGTCGGAACCACGCGACGAAAGCGAAACCGAGTATCTGGCGCGAGCCAAGGGCTGGCAGAAGCTGAAGTACGAAAACGGCTGGGCATGCCTGAGCTGGCCGAAGGAATACGGCGGTCGCGACGCGACACCGATGCAGCAGATCATCTGGAACCAGGAAGAGTCGCGTTACGACGTGCCGACGGCTCCGTTCGCAATCGGCCTCGGCATGTGTGGTCCCACGATGATTGCGTACGCTTCCGAACAGCAGAAGCGGGACATGCTGCCGCGCATGGCTTCGGGCGAGCACATCTGGTGCCAGCTGTTCAGCGAACCCGCCGGCGGTTCCGATCTCGCCGCGTTGCGCACGAAGGCCGAACGCGCGGGGGATGAGTGGATCATCAACGGCCAGAAGATCTGGACGTCCGGCGCGCATTATTCGGACTGGGGCATCCTCGTGACGCGCTCGGATCCGACCGTAGCGAAGCACAAAGGCCTCACGTTCTTTTTCCTTAACATGCGTTCGCCCGGCGTGACGGTGAAACCGATCAAGCAGATTTCCGGCGATTCCAACTTCAACGAGGTTTACTTCGTCGACGTGCGCATTCCCGATGCACAGCGCCTCGGCGCGGTCGGCCAGGGCTGGCAGGTGTCGCTGACCACGTTGATGAACGAACGCCTTGCGGTCGGCAACGCCGGCGGCGCCGACTTCGAAGACGCGCTGGCGCTCGCCAACGCCGTGAAGCTCGACGGAGTTCCGGCGATTCGCAACCAGGCGGTACGAGAGAAACTGGCCGACTGGTACTGCCAGTCGAGCGGTCTTCGCTTCACGAACTACCGGGTGATCAGCGCATTGTCGCGCGGCGCCACTCCCGGGCCGGAAAACTCGATCACCAAGGTGGTCAGCGCGAAGAAGCAACAGGACATTGGTTCGTTCGGCATGGACCTGATGGACATGGGCGGCATCCTGATGGATCCGAAACGTGTACCTGCCGACCTCGCGTTCCAACAGAACTTCATGGGCGCGCCGGGATACCGGATTGCGGGCGGCACCGACGAGATTCTGCGGAACATCATTGCAGAGCGCGTGCTGGGTCTCCCGCCCGACATCCGCGTCGACAAAAGTGTCCCGTTCAATGAGATTCCGAGAGGGTCGTGACCCGGGCCGACACACCGTCTGACGACCACTATCGAGCCGTCATCGGCGAACCCAATCAGGAGTTCTATCTCAGCTACTTCCGGCGCGCCGACGAGCGCGGCTATGCGCCGATTTCGTGGCATTGGCCGGTGCTGTTCATCGGCTTGTTCTGGCTGCTGTACCGCAAGCAGTACATCTTCGCGTTGATGGTGTTCGCGCTGGCGGGACTCGCAACTACGGTTGCTGCATTGATCAACTCTGCGATGTCGGGCAGCAGTTGGCCGCTGCTGGTGCTTTCGCTCGCGAGTTTCGGTTTCGTCTACGTCTGGTTGCCGATGCACGCGAACGGCATCTACTACAAGTGGGCGCGGCGCGAGATCGAACGCGCGAGGGTCGAATTCCCCGGGCAACTCGACGCGCAGACGCGTTATCTCGAAGCGCGTGGCGGCGTGAATGCGCAACTCCCCTACCTGGTACTGATCGGCTACATCGTGATGACGATGCTCGTTGGATCGCTGTCACAGCTCGGCCAATGACGTCCGTGGTCGCTGAGTCCACACCCGACGACGCTGCAGACGTCGCCGCTTTGATCCTCAAGAGCTTCCGCGCTTATCGCGATGAATTCCGCTCCATCACGCTGGCGGCCAAGACGCGCTTCGAACGCGCAGCGTGGATCGAGGGTCAGCACGCGAGCGCACAGCGTATTGAGATCTACAAGGAGTTCACCACCGCGGTCACGCGCGATATTCATGTGCGGCTCGGCGAATTGCCGATGTCACCGTCGTTGTCGCGCGACGTGAAACGCGAATATCTGCGGCTCATCTCGACCCAGCCCGATTTCGAACTGGCCGAAACGTATTACAACTCGATTCACCGGCGGATCGCGGCCGACGAACGCGTCGACGAGACGCAATCATTTGTGTGGAGCGAATTCGACGAGCCGCCTGTAAGGCCTTCGAAGCCGATCTTTCGAACCTATCCGATGCATCGCGATGTGGTTGCTACGGTCACGCAGATTCTGCTCGATCTCGATCTCGATCTGCCGTGGCAGGACATTCATCGCGACGTTCGCAACATCCTTCGCTCGTTAGCGGAAGCGCGGCCCGAGATTCGCAGGCCCGTAGGGCTCGATGTCGAAATTCTCGAGTCGATTTTCTATCGCAACAAGGGCGCGTATCTGGTGGGTTCGCTCCGCTACGGCGGAAACACGTGGCCGGTGGTGTTGCCAATTCTCGTCGACGAAGAGAACAAGCTGTACGTCGATACGCTCATCTGCGACGAGGACGAGTTGTCAGTGGTGTTCAGCTTCACGCGCTCGTACTTCATGGTCGATGCACCACACCCTTACGCGCTGATCGACTATCTGAATGCGCTGTTGCCCGGCAAGAAGCGCTCGGAGCTGTACACCGCCATCGGCATGCTGAAGCACGGCAAGAGCGAGTTCTACCGCGGCTTTCTGATGCACCTCGCGCGCAGCAAAGACCAGTTCCAGATCGCGCCCGGCATCAAAGGCATGGTGATGACGGTGTTCACGCTGCCGTCGTATCAGACCGTGTTCAAGATCATCAAAGACGAGTTCGCGCCGCAGAAGAACATCACTCGCGAACAGGTGAAAGAGAAGTACCACGTTGTGAAGACGCACGATCGCGTCGGGCGCATGGCCGATACGCAGGAGTTCATCCGCTTCGCATTGCCGCGCGCGCGATTTTCTTTGGAGTTGATCGAAGAATTGAAGGCCGTTGCGGCATCGTCGATCACGCTGAACGACGATCTCGTCATCATCGAACATCTCTACACCGAGCGGCTGATGACGCCGCTCAACCTGTACATCGAGACCGCCGACGCCGAGCAGATTCGCGAAGTGCTCGATGAATACGGCAACGCCATCAAGCAGCTCGCGGCGGCGAACATCTTTCCCGGCGACATGCTGCTGAAGAACTTCGGCGTGACACGACACGGCCGCGTGGTGTTCTACGACTACGACGAAATCTGTTACCTCACCGACGTGAACTTCCGCCCGTTGCCGACGGCACACAACAACGACGAAGAAATGTCTGCAGAAGTCTGGTCCAGCGTCGGTCCGCACGACGTTTTTCCGGAGGAGTTTCGGCGCTTTCTGTTCGGGCGTCCCGACATCAAGCGACTATTCACGCAGATGCACGGCGAACTGTTCGACCCACAATACTGGCAGGGTCTGCAGCGCGCGATTCGCAACGGCGAAGTGATGGACGTGTTTCCCTATCGCCGCAAAAAGCGTTTCGTGCGCCACGAGCGCGCGGCGGC
>CAZLDA010000052.1:0-11905 GCA_964557875.1 uncultured Pseudomonadales bacterium
CCGAAGTAGCGTTGCAGGAGGTACACCATCGCCCACAGGTGACGGCCTTCCTCCACGTTCACCTGGAACAGGTTGCGCAAGTCGTACAACGACGGCGCGGTTTTGCCGAGGTGGCGCTGCTGTTCCACCGACGCGGGTTCGGTGTCGCCCTGAATCACCATCAGGCGACGCAGCAGCGCGCGGTATTCGCCGGGCACCTCCTGCCATACGGGTTCGCCTTTGTGCGCGCCGAAGCCGATCTTGCGATCGGGCTCCGCCGGCGCCAGCAGAATGCCCCAACGGTATTCGGGCATCTTCACGAAGCCGAACTTCGCCCAGCCTGCGCGATCGACGCTGACCGCGGTGCGCAGGAACACTTCGACATCCTGAAACCCGTCGGGACCCATGCCTCGCCACCAATCGAGGAACTTCGGATGCCACGCTTCCAGCGCGCGTTGCAGTGCGCGATCGGAGGCGAGATCGACGTTGTTCGGAATCAGCGAGGCGTAATCGACGGCGCTCATGGAACTTCCTCTAACTCAAATGCGGGCTTCAACTCAGATGCGGGTCTTGTCGTAGCGAGGACGCTGGCCGGTACCGTAACGCTTGAGCGCGCCTTCGTCACCCACGGCATTCGGCCGCTGGAACACCCAGTTCTGCCACGCCGTGAGCCGCGCGAAGATCTTCGTTTCCAGCGTTTCCGGCCCGGGGAAGCGCAGGTTTGCTTCCATCGCGGTTAGCGCATCGGGCGAGAAGCTTGCACGCTCCTCGAGCAGCAGCCGGATCTCGTCGCGCCAATCGATTTCGTCGGGCGTGAACGTGACGAGGCCGGACGCACGGGCGGCGGCTGCGTCGAGCGGGCGGCCAACGAGCGCGCGAAGGCGCTGAAACGCGGCGGCATCGCCATAGAAACGTGTAGCGAGCCGGCTGAGTCCGTTGCACATTGGCAGGTCGCCGAAGTTTGTGGCAGTGAGCGAGAATTCGGCGTGAGTGGCGTTGTCGCCGAGCGCGCCGTCGAGCATGTAGCTGCGGTCCGCAGCGAACAATACCTCGGCCAGGAAACCCGCGAAGCAACTGCCGGGCTCGACCAGCGCCACCAGCGTGCGCGACGTCAGGTCGAGGCGCTTCAACGTGCGTCGTGCAAGCAACCGGATCTCGCGTACCCACCACAACGATTGGTTCGCGCTGAGCCACGCATCGTGTTGTGCGACGCGTTCCAACGAACCTTCGCTGCGAAACACCAATGTCGCCAGTTGTGGTGCGTTGAAGCGCAGATACAACAGCGCGTCGTCGAGTTCGCGCAACAGCGCCAGCGCCCAGATGTTTGCGCCCGTCGCTCGCACCTCGACCGGGTTGTCTGGCAGGTTCGCGTCGGGGCCGCGCAGTGTCAGGGTTGCAGTTGCGAGCGCATCGTCGAACACGACATCGACGTGCCGATACGTAAGCCGGTTCTTGTCGACGATACGTTCGACGGGCGTCTACAGAATGCCGGCTTCGGCAAGCGGGCGGTCGGAACGGGCGGCCAGTTCGGTGGCACGCACCGCAACGGCCTGTTCGAACTTCGAGCGTGGCGCAATTTCGTCCACCAGGCGCCACTCCAGCGCGCGGGTACCGCGCGCGCCTTCCTCCAGCGTGCAGAACACGTCGGCGAGATCGCGCCGGATGCGGCGCTTGTCGGTGAGCCGTGTCAGTCCACCGGTGCCGGGCAACACCGCCAGCAACGGGACCTCCGGCAGCGACACGGCCGCGTTGCCGTCGTCGATCAGCAGCAGATGGTCCGCGGCGAGCGCGAGTTCGTAGCCGCCGCCGGCCGCGGTTCCGCCGAGCGCCGCCAGATAACGTTGACCCGATTCGGCGGATGCTTCTTCGATCGCGTTGCGTGTCTCGTTGGTGAACTTGCAGAAGTTCACTTTGTGGGCGTGCGTAGCGCCCGCGAGCATGCGGATGTTGGCGCCGGCGCAGAAAATACCCGGCTTGCCGGAACGCAGGATCACCGCGTGCACTTCGGGGTGTTCGAACCGCAAACGCTGGATCGCGTCCGCCAGTTCGATGTCTACGCCGATGTCGTAGGAGTTCTGCTTCAACTCATAGCCGGGCGCGGCGCCGCCCGATTCCTGTACGTCGAGAATCAGATTCGCCAGCGGCGGAACGATCTCGAGCTTCCAGTGGCGGTAAGCCGCGGGCTCTGTACGGAACTCAAGTTCTGTCTTCATCGAAAACCGGTGTGTAAGACGCACGTGGGTGGATGGTAAATCAACGCGGACGCGAGCCGCGAGAATGTGACGGGGTTCTCGCATGAATTCGCACGTCGCGGCGCGCGATTGAGAGCCAACTAACTGTTTCGTGTGCGCTATCCGTCCAGAATCTTCATTTGAAACAGCAAGCCAGGAAAGCGAAGGACCCGCTTACCAATATGTCCCGCGTGCCGACAATTCTGATCGGAATGCTGCTGCTCACCGGGGTGGCCTGGATGGCCGTCACCGTGGATCAGATTCCGCTCGCGCTCATCATCAATGCCACCTTCGCCGATCTGTTCGGCGAGAGGGGCTCGACTACGAATTACGCCGACACGTTGTTCGTCCTGTTGTGCCTCGTCGCTGCAGCAGCGGTAGGTCTCGGCACAGGCTGGTCGTTGCGCGGAGTCACCGCGCGCACCCACGAGGCCGATCTGCAGCGCCACTTGAACGAAACAAAGGGCAAGATTCCGCGGCTCGAATCCGGCATGCGCAACAAAGAGATGCAGGCCGCGCGCGCCGAGCAGCAGATGAAGGAAATCGAAAATCAGTTGCCGCCGCTGCGCAGGACGATCGAAGAACGCGATATGACGCTGCGCGATCGCGACCGGACGATATCGTTACTGAAGAGTGAAGTGTCGTTGCTCAAGGGCACGCCGCTGGCGTCGGAAGAACCTTCATCCGCCATGGCAACACTCGATCTCGCCGACGACACGTTCACGACGACGTCGCGGCGCGTGGAGTTGCGGGACGACTCTGCGCGCGATGCGCTGGAAGAGCGCGTGCGTGAACTCGAAACGAAAGTGCGCGAGCGCGAAGCGCGTATCGCGGAACTAATGTACGAAACGGGCAACCACGCCAAACAGATTCCGCAACTCGAATCGGCACTCGACGGGCAGCGCAAGAAGAACGAAGACTACGATCGCGAACGACAGCGTCAGGACAGGTGGCTCGACGTGCTGAACGACCAGCTCGCGCGCGCCCGCGAAACCAACGATCGGCTATCCGGTGAAGTGCGCGACAAGGCATCCCTGCAGCAGCGCATTGTGGAACTCGAGGCCGAGGTGAAACGACTCGGCGACGAAATCGCCGATCGCGAGAGACGGCTCGCCACGTCCCGGTTCGAGTGCGCTACGGCGCGAACGACCATCGCGCACCTGCAGGCGCAGATCGAAGGGCAGAAGGGCGCCGCTGCGAGCTCCAAATAGCCGCGCGATCGAAGTCGACGCTGCCGTTCGCCTCCTGTTGACGCGGATCTGCTTCTTGGCCGACGCTGCGTCTCGCTTATGAACGGCCCACGCAATGTCCTGCTGATCACCGCCGACCAATGGCGCGCGGATTGCCTGTCGTCGCGCAATCATCCGTGCGTGCAGACACCGCACCTCGATGCACTCGCGCGGGATGGTGTGTCGTTCCATCGCCACTACTGTCAGGCCGTGCCGTGTGGACCGAGCCGTGCTTCATTGCACACGGGTCTGTATCTGATGAACCACCGCTCGGGCACGAACGGCACACCGCTGGATCGGCGTCACGAGAACTGGGCGCAGATCGTGCGCCGGGCCGGCTACGATCCCGTGCTGTTCGGTTACACCGATACCAGTCCCGACCCGCGCGAGTATCCCGCCGATCACCCGGTGTTGACGACTTACGAAGGGGTGCTGCCGGGTTTGCGCGTAGAAACGCTGCTGACAGCCGACATCGGCACGTGGGTGCAGTGGTTGCGTGCTCGTGGTGTGACGATTCCGAACAGACCGTACGACCTGTACATGCAGAAGGCCGACCAGGCCGAGTTCGAAAACGGCGGGCCGGGTCCGGCGCCGCTGCGATTGCCGAGCCATCTGCACGACACGTTCTTCATGACCGATCAGGTGATCGATTACGTGACCAAGCGGCGCGAGCCGTGGTGCGTGCACTTGTCGTTGTTGCGGCCACACCCCCCATGGATTGCACCTGCGCCGTATCACGCGCGGTATGCGCCCGACGCGCTGCCCGGTTTCGTGCGTGCGGATTCGGTTGAAGGCGAAGGCGAGCAACATCCCTGGTTGGCTTTTCAGCTCTCGGACAAGAATTACCGCGCGCCGGAGTCGGAGAAGAAACTGCGCCGGTTGAAAGCGTCGTACTTCGGCTTGATGAGTGAAGTGGACGACAACCTCGGCCGTCTCTTCGCGCATCTGAAAGCGACCGGCCGGTACGACGACACGTTAATCGTGTTCACGTCGGACCACGGCGAGCAGATCGGCGATCACTGGCTGCTGGGCAAGTGCGGCTACTTCGACCAGTCGTATCACATTCCGTTGATCGTGCGCGATCCGCGCGCATCGGCCGATGCAACGCGCGGAAGAACGGTGGATGCATTCACCGAAAACGTCGACATCATGCCGACGATGCTCGAGTGGCTGGGCATCGACGTTCCGAACGCGTGCGACGGCCGGTCGCTGATCCCCTTCTTGAGATCGTCAGGCAAGCAGGTGTGGCGCGATGAAGCGCACTGGGAGTTCGATTTCCGGGATCCGACCGACGACAGCGCGGAACGTGCACTCGGCATCCCACTGCACGCGTGCACGCTCAACGTGATTCGCGGAGAGCGGTACAAGTACGTGCATTTCGCCGGCTTGCCGCCGCTCTTGTTCGATCTGCACGACGATCCGCATGAATTGCGCAATCGCGCCACCGATCCCGCGTACCTGCCTGTGGTGCTCGAGTATGCGCAGAAGATGTTGTCGTGGCGGATGCGGCACGACGATCAAACGCTGACACACCTCGCGGTAACGCCGAAGGGCGTCGTAGGACGCCCGTCTTCGCGTTGGTAGCTTTCAGACGGGCCGCGTCGGATCAGGACTTACTGCGACGAGCGTCTTCCCGAAGTTGCGGCCGTCGAGCATCGCGCAAAACGCGGCGGGTGCCTGCTCGAGTCCTTGCCAGACGTCTTCCTTGTATTTCACTTTGCCGGATTGAATCCAGCCGGCCATCTCGGCGAGGAAGCGATCCTGATATTCGGTGACGAAGTTGCGCACGTGCAGATCGTGCACGGCTACCGAGCGACGGTCGAAGTACGGTTGGCCGGTGGCCGCCCATGCTTCGCGCGGATTCATGCCGCCGGCGTTGCCGTACTGCGAGATCATGCCGCACACGCTGATTCGCGAGCCGGTGTTCAGATTCGGCAACACGGCTTCGAAGACCTTGCCGCCGACGTTCTCGAAGTAAACGTCGATACCGTCTGGGCAGGCTGCCTTCAGATCGTCGGCCAGCGTGTCGCTACGGTGTGAAACGCAAGCGTCGTAGCCGAGTTCGTCCACGACGAAACGGCACTTCTCCGGTGTGCCCGCGATGCCGACGACACGGCAACCGATGATCTTGGCGATTTGTCCCACCACCTGTCCGACACCACCCGACGCCGCCGATACGACAACCGTTTCATCGAGCTGCGGCGCGCACTGCACCACGAGCCCGGCGTACGCGGTGAGGCCGAGCATGCCCATGACGCCGACCGCGGTGGAGAGCGGTGCTACGGAAGGGTCGAGCTTGCGCGGGAACATGTAGCCGAATACGGAGATGCCGTCGCCGGTGAGTCCGTACGATTGCCAGCCATTGGTGTTGAAGACGAAGTCGCCGGGTTTATAGGCATCGATCCGGCTTTCGATCACCTGCGATACGGTTCGCCCGTGACAAACCTCGCCCACCGCTTCGACCCCGCCGCGCCGACGACCCCACTGATACGGATCTAACGACAGATAGAGGGTGCGCGTTAGCATCTGGCCGGCGGACGGCATCGGCATTGCAGGCTCAGACCACGCGAAGTCTTCCGCTACGGGCCAACCGCCTGGCGGCGTTCGCGCGAGCGTCCATTGTTTGTTGTAGATGGGGCTGTTGCGCATGCTCGCCATTCAGGTGCCTTCGTGCGCCTCGATCTGTTCGATGGTCTTCTCGAGTTCCTTCGGCGATTCGTCTCGGATCTGCTCCGACGATTGTTCGAGCTGTTGGGTGGAATCTTCCTTGATGTAGTCGGGGTCGTCGGCGTGTTTCCACGTTTCGCCGTCCGCATCGCGGCACGGCTTGAGACCTGCGCCTTCGCCGCACTCTTCGACGATGCCGTTGTCGTCTACCGTTTCTTCCTCCACGACATCTCCGGCGCGCGCAGAGTTGCCGGCGCCGAGTAGCAGCATCGCGATGAAGACCGTAACCAGTGTCGAACGCATGGGGTGTCTCGATTTCTGAAGTGCCGGCGATTATGTTGGAAACCCGATCAGCTTGTCGCGCATCAGATGTCCGAGCATCGTCTCTATACCGAGTACGCCGCGCTCTACGATGCCGCGTTCGATTGGGACGTGAGCAGTCAGGTGCAGAGCATTTCCGGTTTGTCGGGCATCACGAAAGGGCGCGTGCTCGAACCGATGTGCGGCAGCGGACGATTGGCGCGCGGGTTTGCTGCGGAAGGGTTTGCAACCGTGGGCGTCGATAACTCGCAGGCCATGCTCGAACTGGCGGCGCGACACTATGCAGGCGTGGGACTCACCGGCGAGTGGATTGAGGCGGACGCTACGGACTTCGATCTGGATGAGGGTTGTCATCTCGCGGTGTGTCCGATCAACAGCCTGGCGCATTTACCCTCCGCCGTTGCAATGCAGGCACACCTGAACGCGGTTGCTCGGAATCTGTATGCTGGCGCGAGCTACTGGATTCAGCTCGATCTGAAGCAGCCGAATACGCCTGTCCAAGCCGAGAGTTGGGAGTTCGAGTATGGCGGCGAAACGCTGCGCTTCGAGTGGCAGTGCCTCGGCTATGACGACGGTTTCGAGACACATCGTTCGCGCTGTGTGTTTCCTGACGGCCGTACCGTAGAGGAATCACACAGGATGAAGACGTGGTCGTACGAGAGTTGGACGATGCTGTTGTCGCGGACCCGGTTCGATCTGTCGGGCGCATATTCCAACGACGGTTTCACGCCGCTCGCGGTATCGAAGGCACTCGATGGGCAGCACGTCTTTTGGCAACAACTCGTCAAATCGGGTTGATCGGACGACACACGGGAAACCAATGATGAAACGCATCGCGCAGTACGCGCGCCGGCTCGCGCTGCTCGTCTGTGCAATGGCTTTGCTGCAACCGACGCCGGCGGCGAGCAACGAAATGACCTCCCCGATCGTTTATGGCGCGACGCTTGTGCCCACGACGCATAGCGCCGAGGTGCGGATGGCGGTGCGACAGTCGGCCGCGTTGCTGCGCCACATCCGCTTCGATGCGCCGCGTGATCGCTACCTGAACGTGCACGGCCAAGGTGACGTCGACGTATCGGCCGATCACATCGACTGGTCGCCGCCGGCGGAGGGCGGTGTGCTGCATTTCGAGTTCCTCATCGATCGCGTTCGCGACAACGGCGCGCAGGACGCACGCATCACCGAAAACTGGGCGTTGCTGAAACTCGATCGTTTGTTCCCACCGACGAAGGTGCGGGCGCTGAAGGGCGCGAAGTCGGCGGCAACCCTGCGGCTGGCCGCGCCGACCGGTTGGTCGATAGAAACGCCGTACGGACCCGCCGCCGGACACGTGCATCCCATCAACGACGCGCGCACGAATTTCGATCGCCCCAAGGGCTGGCTGCTGGCGGGACAGGAACTCGCGATACGGCGCGACTTCATCGCAGAGCGGCACGTCGCGGTCGCGAGCCCTGAAGGATTGGGATTCAGATCGAACGACGTGCTCGCGTTCGTGCGGTGGAACTTACCGTCGCTGGTGGGGATCTTTCCGCAGTTTCCGGAACGCCTGTTGATCGTCAGCGGTCCCGACAGCATGTGGCGCGGCGGATTGTCGGGAGCCGGTTCGATGTATCTCCACGGCGACCGGCCGTTGATCAGCCAGAACGGTACCAGCACGCCGCTGCACGAGATGGTGCACGTGGCGAGCGGACTGCACGGTAGCAACGGCGCAGACTGGATCGTGGAGGGGATCGCCGAGTTCTACAGCCTCAATGTGTTGCGCCGCTCGAACACGATCAGCGAAGAGCGTTATCAAGCGAGCTTCGATACGTTGGCCAAATGGAGTGCAGGCAACAAATGTGTGGCAACGGATCGATCGGAAGGCACTCAGACGGCGTTCGCTGTTGGCGTGATGCGAGCGCTCGACCGGGAGATTCGCTCTGCTACGCACGACGCGAAGTCGCTGGATGATCTGGCACGTACGTTGTCGGAATCGAACACGGTTACCAACGCCGGTTTTCGCGCGGCGGCTGCGAAGTTGATCGGCGCCGCGCCGAAGGCGCTTGCGGAGTGTCCGTAACGCGCAGATCGAACGTCACCGGCGCGCTATAGCGGCTGACGCCTTGGCGATCGCCCAGGTAGAAAGTCATCTGTGCGTTCGCATCGTCGAGATCGTACGCCGCGTGCCAGATGGTTCGGGTGCCTGGCGCGGGTGCCGCGAAGCGAACGCGCTCGAAGTGCTCGGTGATCTGCTGTCGGTCGGGCCGAGCGGCGCCACTCATCGAATTCGTCAGCGTTTGCCAGCGCTGAAACGTCCGAACGGCCGTCGCGTTCGGGAACGTGCCTTCGTCGGACAGGCCCGTTGCATCGGGCCAACGGTGCAGCAGATGGTTCGTGCAAGCCAAGCGGCCGTCGCGGTGCGCGATCGGCGTAACGACGAACTCGCGATTGCGCTGCGTGGAGTGCTCCCACACGAATGCATTGCCGCTGCGGTCGGCGATCATGTAGTGGCACGGAAGACCCATGTAGTAGTGCTTGGCGAGCCGCAACGCGTCTTTTGCCTCGTCTGCCGTCGCGCACGTATCGAGTACGTATCGGGCGAGCTGCCCTTCGGAGAGACCGACCTGCGCGTGGCGCGCGGCATCGAGCGGGGGCTCGACCGAGTCGGCGAGCAGCGCTACCGCAAGGCCGGCGTCGTTGACACCGTCCATGGTACCCATCGGATCGCCGAAGCAGATCGACAGCGACGCGTAACCGTCGTCCGGATGCATCGCGACGATCCACGGATCCGCCGCTGCGGCGCGTTCGCCGAGCAGCGGCTGACGGCCGAAGAATTCGCTCATCGTCGTCGTCGGGAAATCCATGTTGCGCCCGAGGATCGCGTGGCCGTCCGCCGTCGTCGAAGCGGGATAGAAGCCGACCGAACAGGCTGCCGCGGAGGCGTGCGTTCCGAGCGCGTCGATTGCGACCGATGTGTCGCTCGCTGAAATTCCGAAGTAATCGGCGAGCCCGAGCGAGCGCGCGTGAAGTTGCGGATGGTTGCGCTCGAACCAGCGGCGGCGCACGCGTTCCACGTCGCGGTCGATGCGTCGCGGCCTTACCGTGTCGCCGTGTGCGGCGTGTACCGCGGCGGCTAATGCACGTCCCATGTCGCGCTGACTGCCGGCCAGCTTGACGTAGCGAACGGTGAGAAAACTGTCTGCCCCACCGACGATCACGGTTGCACTCATGCGCGGTCTCCGGTTTAGTACGATTTCGTAGGATCGGATAGATGATGCGAAATCGTACTAAACCCGTCAAGACGTTTGCCGCGGTGGACGGCGTGGCCGACACGAACGTGCTGTTCGAACTCTGGCGCGTATCGCGCGCCGCCGGCGCACTGGTCATGGAAGGCGCGCTGGCCGATTCCGGTTTGAGCGGGGACGAGTTCGGCGTCTATTCGTTGCTCGCGTCGAGCGAAGAGGTGACGCCTTCGGTATTGGAACGCTGGATGGCCGCGCCGGCGACGACAGTGTCGAGCTACATCAAACGTCTCGAATCACGTGGCCACGTCGAGCGCGAAATGCACTCGGCCGACCGGCGTTCGGTCGTTCTCAAACTGACGCCGGCCGGTGCGCGAGCACACGCGAGTGCGACGAAGAAATACCTGCCGGTGTTGGCGCGCGTGGTCGAGCATCTCGGAGCGAACGAACCGCGCGTCATGAAAGCCTTGGGAGATTTGCGCGCCGCGATCGTCGCCGCGAAAGGATCGTCCCGATAGCAATCGTCAGCCGATGTCGTTCTCGTCGAGCAGATGACCCCAATCGCGCTTCGCGTTGAGATAGCGCCGATTGCGTTCGCCGACGCCGAGTACGTGTTTGAGCGGCGTAATGTGCGTGAGCCCCATGCGGCCCAGGTCTTCGACCTTCTTCGGGTTGTTGGTCAACAAGCGCATCGGTTTGTCGCCGACGAAGCGCAGCAACAAGGCCGCGGCGTCGGTGAAATCGCGCGAGTCGTCGGGCAAGCCGAGCGAGCGGTTCGCCTGGTACGTATTCTCGCCAGCGTCCTGCAACAGGTAGGTCGCGGCCTTCGCCCATAAGCCGATGCCGCGGCCTTCGTGCCCCGCCATGTAGACGAGCATTCCGCCGCCAGGCTCGGCGACGATGCGATCGAGCGCGCCTTCGAGCTGCGGCCCGCACTCGCAACGTTCCGAACCGAACACGTCGCCCGTCAGGCAGCTCGAGTGCACGCGCACGAGCGGATTCGTCCATTGCGCCGGATCGCCGGCGATCAACACGCTGTTCACCGCCATGGACGATGCGAGCAACGAGAACAGCCGGCCACCGCCTTGCGTGCGCAGCGAGCCGGCGAGCTCTTCGACCTTGCTGAGTTCGGTGGAACGCACACTCGCATACCACTGCACTTCGGCATGCACGCGGCCGAGATGAATCGGCAGCGGAATCGGACCGAGCAGGTTGACGGCGGGTTCGCCTTCCGGTTGTGCGACGTTCGGGTCGAGCGGGCGGCCTTGCAGGTCGATGCGCTGCAGCTTGCCTTGCGCGATCAGTTTGCGGCGCACGTTGGGATCGAGATACGTGAACATGACCAATGTTACGACTGCACCAATATCAGGACTGGGCTTTGATGAAACCCGCGTGCGTCTCGAGACGCGCCATGTAGGCGTTCACGTTCGGGTAGTTGGTTTTCGTCAATACGTTGAAGCGGCGCGCGAGGATCAGCGTGTAGCCCATCATGATGTCGGCCGCGCTGAAGGCGCGGTTGACGAGATACGCACCGTTCGGCACCGCGGCTTCGAGCGCGTCCAGGCACGCGAGCGCGCGAACGCGACCGTCAGCGACCATCGCCGGCAGCCGTTCTGCTTCGGGCTTCACGATCGTGTGCTGTGCAATGTCGCCCAACGGCCTCGCGAAGGTGGCCTCGGCGAACCAGCTCCACTGTAGATAGCGCGCCGAGTCGGGCGTTCCCGGCGCGGGTCGCAAACGTCCCTTGCCGTACCGTTCGAGAATGAAATCGACCATCGCGCCCGATTCGAACATCGAGACATCATCGTCGGTCATGGCCGGCACCTTGCCGACCGGATTCAGCTTGCGCCACTCGGGCGTTGCGCGATACGCAGCGGAGAAATCGACGGTCACCACCTCATAAGGAATCTGCAGCTCTTCGCAGAGCCAGATGACGCGAATGGAGCGGGTGCCGGGAGCGTGATAGATCGTGATCATGGGCGGCAGTATATCGTCGGACTTTGCTCGCAGACCAATGCGCGTCACTCACGGTGGAGGTGAGGGGGGTTCACGAACTGGCTTGCATGATCATCAGATGTGCAGCGCGCGGCCGTAAGCCGCCAGCACCGATTCGTGCATCGCCTCGGAGATCGTCGGGTGTGGAAACACCGTGCCGATCAGTTCCGCTTCGGTCGTCTCGGTACCCATGGCAATCGCGAAGCCGTGTATCAGCTCGGTGACACCCGGGCCGACCAGATGCGCGCCAAGCAGCTCGCCG
>CAZLDA010000053.1:0-11859 GCA_964557875.1 uncultured Pseudomonadales bacterium
GGTCTCGATCTGTTCGCTCTCGAGCTCGCGAGCGATCCGCAGATCAGCCCCGATGGTCGAACGATCGCGTACGTCCGCATCAGCTACGACATCATGACCGACGCGGCGAAAAACTCGATCTGGCTGATCGATGTTGCAACGGGAACGCAGACGCCGCTCGTGAGCGGTCCGGGTGGTCACTCGACGCCACGATGGTCGCCTGACGGCAAACGACTTGCCTATGTCGCGAAGGGTGACGGTGATCGCGCGCAACTCTTCGTACGCTGGATGCCAATCGGAGTGTCTTCGAACATAACGCGTCTGACCGAATCACCCGGTGATCTCGCCTGGTCCAACGACGGTCGCTCGATCGCCTTCACGATGTTCGCGCCGGACGAGAAGGCCAAGCTCGGCGAAGCGCCGGCGAAACCAAAGGGTGCGCGCTGGGCCAAGCCGTTGGAAGTCATCACCGATCTGACGTATCGAACCGACGATGAAGGCTATCTGAGGCCGGGCTACACGCACGTGTATGTCGTTGCATCCGACGGCGGAGCGCCTCGGCAACTCACCTTCGGCGCTTTCAACGAAACAGGGCCATTGTCCTGGTCTCGAGACGACCGGTTTCTGTTCGCGACGGGCAATCGTTCCGAAGGATGGCGCAGGGAACCCGTGAACACGGAGATCTATCGAGTTGCCGTATCGGACGGTCAGCTGACTGCGCTCACCGACCGTGCCGGTCCCGACGCCGAACCGTCAGTTTCGCCCGACGGCAAGGCGATCGCGTTCCTCGGATACGACGACCAATTGCTCAGCTACGAAAACACGCAGCTGTATCTGATGGACGTCGACGGCAGCAACAAACGCTCGCTAACGAGTGCGCTGGACCGCAACGTCGATCAGTTTCGTTGGTCCGGCGATGGTCGTAGCCTTTTCATCCGCTATGACGACCACGGAGCTACGAAGATTGCGCGCATCGCGCTGAACGGCCGCATCGAGCCGATCGCAAGCGGCCTGGTGAGTGGTGGACTCGATCGACCATACACGGGCGGCGCATTCAGTGCGGCATCAAACGATGTGGTGGCCTTCACGAGCGGCACGCCACAACGTCCTGCGGATGTTTCGGTCGTGCAGAACGGCAAGGCGCGGCAGTTGACACACTTGAACGACGGTCTGTTCGCCGACAAGGAACTGGCAGCCGTGAAGCCGCTGCAGGTGACGTCGTCATTCGACCAGCGAAACATCGACGCGTGGATCGTCACTCCGCCGGCGTTTGATCCGACCCGGAAATATCCGCTCATCCTGGAGATTCACGGTGGCCCGTTTGCAGCATATGGGCCGGTGTTTTCCACCGACAATCAGCTCTACGCGGCTGCGGGTTATGTGGTGGTCTATTCCAATCCGCGCGGCTCCACGTCCTATGGCAAGGAATTCGCCAATCTGATTCATCACGATTATCCGAATCACGACTACGAGGATTTGATGAGCGTCGTCGACGCTGCCATCGCCACGTCGTATGTCGACACCAACAACCTGTTCGTTACCGGCGGTTCCGGTGGAGGTGTGTTGACGGCATGGATCGTCGGGCATACCAACCGTTTCCGTGCAGCCGCGACGCAGAAGCCGGTGGTCAACTGGATCAGCGAAGTGCTAACGACCGATGGCTACACCTACATGCCGAAATACTGGTTCGCCAATTTGCCCTGGGAAGATCCAACGACCTATTGGAAGTACTCACCGTTATCGGTGGTCGGGGCGGTATCGACGCCGACGTTGGTCGTCGTTGGCGAAAAGGACTTTCGCACACCGGTGAGCGATGCCGAACAGTACTATCAGGCGCTGCAGTTGCGTGGTGTGGAAACGGCTTTGATCAAGGTGCCCGGCGCCTCGCACGGCGGTCTCACGGCACGACCTTCTCAATCCGCGCAAAAGGCGAGTGCGATTCTTGCGTGGTTCGAGAAATTCAGGAGTTCGACCTAGATGCGCAGCACGTCTACGTGCGGGAACTCCATGTTCGGCTTGTCGCCGCGTTTCTCGCACAGCTGCTCCATCGGCTCCCAGATGGCCATCACCTCGGGATGTTCGTGGGCGCGATCGACCGCACCGTCGCGCCAATCGAAGATCTCGAAGTAGATCGGCTCGCTGTTGTCCTGCTCTTCGCCTTTGAAGTGCTGTGGAGGGTCGTCGGTGACGAGCCCGAGCTGATGCAGCGTCGGCCAGTGTTGCTTCAGCAGCGCCTCGAATTTCTTCTCGTTGCCGCGAGTCACGCGATAGTGGCAGATCACCTTGTTTGGCATGGCACCCTCTACACGCAGGCAGCATCAGGCTGAGTCAAAATATGCCATGCCAGTGGCCGCAACAAGGTCCAACTCGGTACGCTGTGCACCTCTATCTCTCCTGGATCTCTCCTCCATGCCCGATCGCCCCAACACGCCGGCCTGGTCGCGACGCCGGTTGCTGATGGGCGTCGGTGCCGCCGGCGGTTCCGGCGCGATGTATCGGCTTGGAACGGCCCTTGGACTCATTCCCGGTTTCGCGAGCGCGGCGCGCCCGGTGATTGCGCCGGCTCGCGGCGGTCGCACTGTTTTGATACTCGGCGCCGGCATCTCCGGATTGGTCGCCGCATACGAACTCGGCCGCGCCGGCTACAAATGCACGGTACTCGAAGCCTCGCACCGCGCCGGCGGCAGAAACCTCACGCTGCGTCACGGCGACAAGGTGGACGAACTCGGCAATCCGCAAACGTGCCCGTTCGACGACGACCCCGACCTGTATCTCAACGCGGGGGCCGCACGTATTCCGAGCACACACGAGCGTCTGCTCGAATACTGCCGCGAGTTCGCCATACCGCTCGCGCCGTTCGTGAACGACAACCACAACGCGTGGGTGCAGGACGAGGCGATGTTCGGCGGCAAACCGGTGCGCAATCGCGAATACGTCACCGATGCGCGCGGCTTCATGTCCGAGTTGCTCGCGAAGGGTCTCGCCGCGCACAAGATCGACGCACCGCTCGACGCCGCCGATACGGAGCGTCTGATCGCGTTCGTGCGCATGTATGGCGATCTCGACGAGAACCGCATTTATCACGGTTCGTCCCGTGCGGGGTATCTCAACGCGGGCATGGTCGAACCGCCGCAACACAAAGGCGTACTCGATTTCCGCGAGTTGCTGAAGTCGAGCTTCTGGCAGACGAACATGCACTTCGCCGAAGGCGTGGACCAGGCGCCGATGATGATGGAGCCGGTGGGCGGCATGGACAAAGTGGTCGACGCGTTCATGGCCAAGGTCGGTTCGCGCGTGCAGGTCGGCGCTCAGGTGCAGTCGGTGATGCTGCGCGACGACCGTGTGGATGTGACGTATCTCCTGCGCGGCAAGCGCGAGCAGCTATCGGCCGACTACTGCCTCAACTGCATTCCGATGCAACTGCTCGCCGGCATTCCGAACAACTTTCCCGCCGACTACAGCGGCGCTTTCACGGCGGTGCCGCGCGGCAAACTGCTGAAGCTCGGCCTCCAGGCGAGCGAACGTTTCTGGGAACGCGAGCAGATCTACGGCGGCATCAGCTGGACCGCACAGGACATCACGCAGATCTGGTATCCCTCACACGGCATTCATCGCAAGAAGGGCGTGCTGCTCGCCGCATACATCTACGGTGGACCGTCCAGCGACCGCTTCGCCGACCTACCTGCGCCGGAGCGGTTGGAACTGGCGATCACTCAGGGTGAAAAAGTGCATCCCGATTACAGGCGCTACATCGAAAGCGGCGTCAGCGTGGCGTGGCACCGGATGAACCACATGCTCGGCTGTGCGGCGGAATGGAACGCGGAGTTGTATCAGCGTTGGTTCCCGCGCCTTCAGGCGCCCGTTGGCAACCACTATCTGATCGGCGATCAGGTGAGCCTGCACCCCGGCTGGCAGGAAGGCGCAATCCACTCTGCCCTGCACGCGATTGCCGACATCGACCGGCGCGAACGCGCCGATCAACCGGGGGCTTACGCGTGACGTGTAACGCGCGCTTTGCGTTCCTGGCAGCGCTCGCACTGGCAGCAATGGCATCGAATGCCGCCGGCACGGACGAATTCCTGTACTGCACTACCTGTCACGGCGCTGAAGGCAACGGAAACCTTGCCATTCGTGCACCGAAAATCGCGGGTATGGAACGCTGGTATGTGGACGCTCAACTGGCGGCGTTTCGCGCCGGCTGGCGCGGCACCGATCCGGCCGACACGCCGGGGCACGAGATGCGCCCCGTTGCGGCCCTGTTGCCCAACGATGCAACGGTGGCGCGCGCTTCGGCATTTGCGGCGACATTCACGCCGAGTGTCCCGCCGGTTACAGTTCAGGGCGATGCAGCGCGTGGCGCAACGCTCTACGCCGCGTGCGCGGCGTGCCACGGAACAGACGGACGCGGTAACGAAGCGCTGGCAGCGCCGGCACTCGCCGGCCAGAGCGACTGGTATCTCGTGGCACAGCTGCACAACTACAGGGGTGGCCGCCGCGGCATGCACAAAGACGACATTCACGGCGCCACGATGCAGCCGTTTGCGGCCGCGCTTGCCGACGATGCAGCGATCGTCGACGTAGTGGCATACATCAACTCACTGCACTGAATCGAACCCACGAAGGAGACCGACATGAAAAGATCCCTCACCACCCTCACCTTTGCCCTCGTCACGTTGGCAAGCGCCGGCGCGCTCGCAGCAGACGCCATCACCCGATATCCGCTCGGCGGCGGATCGACGTTTCCCATCGCGCGTGCCGTCGAAGTGCCGGCAGGTTATTCGCTGGTGTTTCACAGCGGACTGACTCCGGCGCCCGCAAACGACAAAGCGGAAAAAGGTACGCCAGCTTACTGGGGCGATACGAAGACGCAGGCGTTGTCGGTGTTCGGACGCATGAAGGAGTCGCTCGATTCGATGGGGCTGGGATTCGGCGACGTAGTCGCGATGACCGCGTACCTGGTCGGCGATCCGGCCACCGGCGGCGCGATGGACTTCGCCGGCTTCATGGCCGCATATACCCAGTACTTCGGCACGAAGGAGCAGCCGAATCTGCCGTCGCGCTCCACCGTGCAGGTGGCCGGTCTCGCGGCACCCGGCATGCTCGTGGAAATCGAAGTGTTCCTCGCGCGCCCGCCGAAGAAATAGCAACTAATCGAAGGCGCTATTCGTAATCCGTGGTCTTGATGCGTGGCGTAACGCGCGCGCGTAAGCCGTTCAGCTCGTCGAGCAGCTCAAGTGCCAGCGCCACGCCCGCGAGGTTCACGCCGAGGTCGCGTTGCAGCCGCAACGCGATGCTGGCGCGCCGTACCTGGCCGCCGCTGAACCGCCACGCGCGTTGATCGCGACCAACCGGCGCGAGCACACCCTCCTCCACCAGTTCGATGATGTACTCGGCATGCACCGCACAGCTGCGGCTCATTTCCGCCAAGGTCAGCTCGACCTGCTCTTCGAGGATGACTCCCGTCAATCGCACCATTGTTTCCTTGTTGGTGGTGTCTTTCGCCATGATCACACCCCCAACTTGTCGCGCGGATTGAACGATTTGAACGCGGCCGCCATCTTCTCGTACAACGCCTTCGTATCCGCCGTGCCGGCCGGAGGCACCGCAATCTGCAGCTCTACGTAGAAGTCGCCCGCCGGCGATCCCGGCAGACCGCGACCCTTCAGTCGGAGTTTGCGGCCCGACGTCGAGCCCGCCGGCACTTTCATCTCCACGGTGCCTGCTGGTGTAGGCACCTTCACTGACGCTCCGAGCGCCGCTTCCCACGGCGCTACCGGCAGCTCCAGATATACGTCGCGCTCTTCGACGCGGTAGTGCGCGTGCGGCCGGAATTCCACTTCCAGAAACAGGTCGCCGGCTTTGCCTTGACCGACACCGGGCGCGCCCTGCCCGGCCAATCGCAGATGCTGGCCCGCGCGAATGCCTTTCGGAATCGTGACGTTCAGCGTGTGTTCTTTGGTGAATACCCGCCCCTGCGCGTCGACGTCAGGTACTCGCAACGTGATCGTTCGCGTCGCACCGTTGTACGCGTCTTCGAGATCGATCAGCACGCGCGCGTGTCGATCCTGTCCATGCGCATGAAACGCACCGCCGCCGGCACGCCCGCCGCCGCTGCGGAAACCGCCACGCCCGAACAAGGACTCGAAGAAGTCGCTGAACTCGGCTGAATCGCCGCCGGTGAAGCCGCCACCCTGGAATTCGAAGCCGGTGTTCCAGTCCGGCGGCGGACGGAACTCCTGGCCCTGTTTCCAGTTGGCGCCGAGCTGGTCGTAGGCGGCGCGTTTCTCGGCGTCTTTCAACACTTCGTACGCCTCGCCGACTTCCTTGAACTTCGTTTCGGCATCCTTCTCTTTACTGACGTCCGGGTGGTATTTGCGCGCGAGCTTGCGATAAGACCGTTTGATCTCGTCCTGCGTCGCGTCGCGCGCTACGCCCATGATGTCGTAATAATCCTTGAATTCCATCGTGTGGATCCGTGGTGCTGCTGAGACTGACTACAAACGCCGCAGTTCCGGCGCCTCGCCGGTGCTGCCCTTGGTGACGCCCGTGACCTTTGCCGTGCGCGCCGACGTGCGCGGGAATTTCTTCGACAGGTCCGGTCCTGCCGCGGTGAGGCCGCCGTCGACAACCAGCGCTTCGCCGGTAACGAATTCGGAGTCGTCGCTCGCGAGAAAGAGCGCAGCGCCGGCGATGTGTTCGCCGCGGCCATAATCGGGCCAAGGTTGCGACTTCGCGAACGCCGCCTGCGTCGCATCGCGATTCGCACCTTGTGCGAGCGGCGTAACGATGAAGCCCGGGCAGATCGAATTGACGCGAATGCGATCGGGGGCGAGTTCAACGGCGGCCGACTGGCTGAGGCTGATCACCGCGGCTTTCGCCGCGGAGTACACCAGCGGTCCGCCGTCGCCACTCAAACCCGCAATCGACGCCGTGTTGATGATCGAACCGCCGCGGCCCTGTTCGCGCATCGCACGCGCCGCGTGCTTAATGCCGAGAAACACGCCCTTCGCGAGCACGTCGAACGTGTAGTCCCACGCCTCTACAGTGGTTTCAGTAAGCGGCCCGATCGCGCCGCCGACGCCTGCATTGTTGAACACGATGTCGACGCCGCCGAACGCATCGCGCGCGAGTTGGATCATTGCTTCGATGTCCGCTTCCTTTGCAACGTCGGTTCGAATGAAACGAACCGAGTCTGCATAACCGCGGCGCGCCGCTTCGGCGACGGTCTCTTCGCCGGTGGCCGCATTGAAATCGGCGATGACGACCTTTGCGCCTTCTTCCAGGAAGCGCAATACGGTCGCGCGGCCCATGCCGCTCGCGCCGCCGGTGATGACCGCCACTTTGTTCTGCAGACGACCCATATCAACCTCCCGCTTTTTTCGTTCAGGAATCGGCGAGTTCAACGCATGCCCAGAAAATCGCGCTTGCCGATCTCGAGCCCATTGTGGCGCAGGATCGTGTACGCGGCGGTCAGGTGGAAGAAGAAGTTCGGCACCACCAGGCGCTGCAGATAGTCGATGCCCTTCATCGGCACCGTCTGCGCACCGAGCGGTACATCGATGGTCCTGTCCTCGGCGCCCGCGGTTTTCTCCGTAGTCAACGTATCGAGGAACGCAATGCTCTTTGCGATGCGCGCCTTCAGTTCGTCGAACGTGATCTCCGTGTTGTCGTATTTCGGCGGTTCGAGGCCCGCCAACCGCGCGCAGTTGCGCGACTGATCGGTAACGGCCTGCACCTGGCGCGCCAGCGTGAACATGTCCGGCGCCAGTCGCGCCTGAAGCAACGCGTTCGGGTCGATCTTCTTCGTTTCGATCCAGGCCTTTGCCTTGTCCAGAATCGCGTCCAGGCTTTTGAGCCCGGCCTTGAACGGAACCACGGAAATCTGATGTGCGGTAATGGTCATGGCAATGCCTCTTTATGGGTGCGAAAGGGTCACTCTACAAGACTTGAGCTTGCGCGCGCTGCATCGCCAGGTCGATCAGTACAGAACGAGGGCGCCCGCGGTGACCACCAGAACGCCGAGCGCGATCAGCATGGCGTGCGCGATGTTGATCACCACGAACTTTACCGTCGTGCGGCGCCAGCTTTCGAGATAGAACGCTTTCAGCGCAAGCAGGTAGTACGCCAGACCGATGCATTTCAGCGTGTCGCTCGCGAACGCACCCGCGCCGGTGAGCACCCTGACGGCTTGGGACGACGAGGCCGACACGGTATCCGGCAGAATCAGAATGAACGTGCCGATGAAGAACAGGAACGCGTGCAGGTGCAACGCGAACACGAGGTGTTCGGAATAGAAGCGCCGCCGGTACATCAGCTTCAGCCACGCCGCGTAAAGCGGCAGCGCAAGGAACATTGCCACCGGCAGATCGGAGATGACCGTCTCGTAAGCGCCACGCGGATTCTCGGCCAGGTCGAGCAGCCGGTCGGACAGCGCACTTTCGAACGCGGACACCGATGCGGGCGGAGTGGCGCTGTTTGAGGAATTGTTCGCGGCGTCGAGTTCCGCGAGCTGGCGCCGCACTGCTTCGGTCGCCGCACCCTGTTTTTCGAGGATGGCCCGCAATCGCGCGCGTTGCGCGTCGCTCAGCTGCTGGTACATCTGCGTCATATCGGGGTCGGCCGCGATGTCGTGCTGGGCTTCCAACGACACGTTCGGCTCGACGTCGGGCTCGAAGCGCGTGACCAGCGATAACACGCCGAAGAACACCAGACTGACGAAGATGTAGAGTCGCGCCGGCGAAACGTAGCTGGCGCGCCGTTCGCTCGTGAATTCGCGCGACAGATAGCCCGGACGCAGCAGCAGGAATCGCAATGTTCGGCCGAGGCGCGAATCGACGTCGAGCGTTTCGCGCAGCACATCGCCGACGATCTCGCGCGTGGCGCGCAGATAGCTGCGGCTGTTCTGGCCGCACGCACTGCAGAAATTCTCGGCACGCGGCGCGCCGCAGTTCGGACAATGGGGCGTGGTGGGATGCAACGTTTCGCTCATCGCGAGCCAACCGAATCGACCCGCACGATACCGCCGCTGACAGGGAAGTGAATCCACGCGGAGTCCGCCACATGCGCGCCGGTAGAGCCGATCATCGAACGATAAGAAGCGAGCTGCCCGGAGTGTTCCAGCGCCTCGGTCCGCCATTCACTCCTCGGCCGCGGCGACGATTTGTGATCGATGATCACCCAGCCTTGCGCCGTTTCGATCAGCACGTCGATCCAGCCGCGCATCGTCTGACCGTTCGCCAGCGTTTCCGCGGTGGGCCATTCAGCGAGAATCCGCGTCGGCTTGAAACGCTCCATGACGAATGCGCGGAAGCGCCGCGCGCACGCCACCGCCGCGTCGGGATCGATGAAGTACTCAGCGTTGTAGCCCTGCAGAATTCTTCGCGCCCGGGCTTGCGCATCGTCGCGATCGGGATTCACCAGTTCCATCGCAATCACCGCGTGCAATGCGCGGCCGATCAACGTCATGTCGTCGCTGCGCACGGTAATCCGCTCACCCAGCGCGACGATCTCGCCGATCGTCGCAGCCGCAATCGCGTCGGCGCGCGAAGGGCTCAGCGTCGCCGGCAATATGTCTGCAATGCGAGGCCGTTGCGGAAACCAGAGCGGCGCATACGGCAACTGCGGCGACAGTGCGGCATCGTTGGACAGATCGGCAAACCCGGAACCGATGACGTCGCCGTTCGCCAGTTGAAACGCATCGCCGCTCGGCAGCATCTCTTGCGTGGCGAACGTGTTCAGCCACGCATCGGGTTTAACTGGCCGTTGCGGCAGCGCGATGATCAGCAGATCGCGCGCCCGGGTCGTGCCCACATACGCGAGCCTGCGCTGTTCCGATTCGCTGCTGCGTTCGCTCGCGTGCGCTTCGTCCGACGCCATGATTGCCTGGAGAATCGGCACGTCGCGCGTGTGGTCGCCGAACAGCTTCGGCCAGAACCGGATCTCGCGGTGCGCGAGCGGCGCATCGACATCGAACGGCGCCGTGAGGTTCACGCGCACGTCCCACAAGTCGCTGCGTTCCGCATAGTCGAAATCTGCGGTGACCACTACCGGCCACTCCAGCCCCTTGGCGCCGTGATACGTCAACACGTGCACCGCATCGCCGGTCGTAACGGTGGGTTGCAGATCGAGTTCGGGCGAGTGCGGGTTCTGAACCCAGAACAGGAAGCCGGTGAGCGTGGCGGCGTCGTGTTGCGCCTCGCAGTACTTTTCGTACTCGACGGCGAGATTCAGAAACGCGTCGAGATTGCGTTGCCGTTGCATGGCCTTGATCGCATCGCGGCCCCACCCCGCGATCACTTCTCGAATGCCGATGTCGTTCAGCACGCGCGCAACCGTCTCCACCGGCGACTGATACGCAGCCGCCCCGCGCAATTCGGCCAACCGTTTTACGATGGGGTGAGTCGCGTCGAGCCACTCGTTCGGCGGCGCCTTTGCCGCAACGTGCCGCAGCCGATCAGCCAACCACAACTCCGGCGCATCGCAATCGGCAAATGCGACGATTTCGGCCGTGGCCAACGTATCGGCGGGGTCGGCCAATCGGCGCAGGCATGCTCTGGCCAGGCAAACCTCCGGCACCTTGAACAGCCCCGCGAGCGACATCTTCATCGGCACTCGCGCGGCCTTCAGCGCATGCGCGATGTCTTCGACATGCTGCTTCGTGCGCGCGAGCACGGCAACGTCGCCGAATCGCAGCGGCCGCGGTTGTTTCGTATCCGGATCGATCACGCGCGTGCGATCGGCCACCAGTTTTGCGATGCCGCGCGCAAGCGCATCGAACTGCATGCCCTGACTTCCTGAAGAATTGCCCGGCATGCGCCACTGCAGCACCGCGGCCGTTTCGAGCGGTTCATTGCGCTGTGGCCGCAATGCAACCGCGCCCGGCTGAATGTCGTCCGCGGCAAAGGCGTGCACGAACAGCTGGTTCAGATAGCCGAGCAGCTCCGGGCGCGAACGCCAGGACGACTGCAGCACATCCGTGTGCGCGCCGCGGCGCTTCAGGTCGGCCAGGGTCGCGTCTACCAGTTCGGGGTCGCAGCCGCGAAACGCATAGATCGCCTGCTTCACGTCGCCGACGAAGATGACCCGCTTCGCCAGATGCGCGAGCTTCACGAACAGCGCCAACTGCATAGGGTTCGTGTCCTGGAACTCGTCCACCAGCAGCAACTCGAGCTCGTCTTCGAGGCACTCGCGCACCTGCGGGTTGTCCACCGCGCGCAGTGCAAGGTGTTCCATATCGGTGAAATCGATCAGGCCGCGCTCGGTCTTCAGTTCCTGAAAGCGATCGAGACTCTGTGCTGCGATCGAGTAGACGCGCTCGATGTAGGCGCGGATGTCGCCGTGAAACTCCGCGCTCACCTCGTAATTCGATGCGGCCGCGCGCACCGGTGCCGCGAACGGGTCGTTGCGTTTTGCCGGGCCGCGCTTACTCAACGAAATCCACTGCAGCCACGGACAGTCTTCGTGCTGCAGCAGGTTGTGAGCGATCTGCAGCCGGTCGAGGTAGTCGCGCGTGGTCTTGGTCGAGTCGAGCAAAGGATCGATGTTCGCTCGTGCATCGTCGATTGCACGCGCGAACTCGGCGCGATGACTGCCGACTTGCGTCTTCGGAAAGTACGCGAGCAATGCGTCGGCGCTCGCGCTGCCCATCGCAAGCAACGCGGCCGCGCCGATGTCGTTGTCGCGCGCGCGGTCGGCGATCTTGCCGACCTGATCCTGCCATCTGCCGGCCGATAAGCGCGCGGCGAGACTGTTCATCGCGCGCACGTCGGCCAGATCGGTGACTTCGTCCAGCGCCTGATGGAACAGGCGGCGGTCTTCCACGCCGAGCACGTTCAGTTCCGGCGACAACCCGAGTTCGAATGCGAATCGCTTGAGCAGACG
>CAZLDA010000054.1:0-11621 GCA_964557875.1 uncultured Pseudomonadales bacterium
AGTTGACCGATCGACGGGTCCTGCCCTGGATCGTGCCAGGCATCGCGATGTTCATGGGTGCGGCGGTGGTACAGCAGACGCTGTCGTTTCGCATTCAGGATGCGCTTGCTCTGTCGCCATCCGCGGCCGCCGCCGCATTCGGAACCACGATGATGGCTTCGGCCATCGCGGGTCTCCTGGCGCAAACGGCCATCGTGCAGCGCGTCTCGCTGACGCCGATTACCTGGCTCCTGATCGGTCTGCCGATGTTGGCCTTGGCACTCGTGACGATGGCCCTGCTCGACCGCTATTCCACCTTCATAGTGGCGAACGTGCTGATGGGCTTCGGCATGGGCTTCGCGGGCGCCGGCTTCAGCGCGGGGGCATCGCTCGCCGTTACGGCGGAAGAACAAGGCGGTGTTGCCGGCATCTCGGCGGCGTGTTCCGCAGCGGGGTGGATCGTCGGGCCGCTAATGGGGCCCGGCTTGTATCAGATTTCAGCGCCGCTGCCGTTCCTGATTTCCGCAGCGATGATCGCGGCAATTGCCGTGCATTCGTGGCGATACCATCAACGTTCGCGGCCGGTTTCGGTCGTTGGCGACGACGCCGAGTAGATCGACATCGTCTGCCCCTTCCTGTTCGTGAACTGCGCGACCCGAATCATACCTCGTGAATTTGCCAGCGCGTCGGTCGCCGTCGCGTCGCGACCGGCGTTGATCACCCAGAAGTCGTAGGCGGTTCCATCAGGTGCGACTGCATCGGAGGAAAGTACGCTTGCATCGCGCCAGTCGACCCTGCGTCCGGCGAGGAAGATGACGCGCACATCGTTGCTGAACACCCGTGCATCGCGCGCGGTGTGCTGAGAAAGCCAATGCGCCGCATCGACGTAGTGATGCTTCGAGTTGAACAACCCGAATGCAGCTTCACCGAGCAGATACAACGCGAGCAGCGGCGTGGCCCAGCGCAACCAGCGGCCCGCAAGACGCGCGCGCGCGTACCAGTCGTCGATGACGAAAGCGGCGATGACAACTATCAGCAAGCCCGCGGGCATCGCATATCGCGTCTGGATGATGCCGCGCGCGATGAGCAAGGCAGCGAGCGACAGCACCGTGACGCCGAGCGCGATGATCACGATGGGTATGCCGCGGCGATCCATACGGCGCGCACTACCCTTTGCAAATCCGACAATTGCGATTGCGGTCAGTGGCAACGATCCGGCATTGACCAGGTGCACCACGATCATCATCGCGAGACCGCCGATCACGCCAAACGCTGCGTAGTCGTGGAATCTCGGATCGAGCACATGAGTGGCAAAGCCGGTGATCTGAGCTTCGATCTTCGCCGGCACTGCCGCCGCTATGTCGGCGCCATGATGCATCGATTGCGCGAACCAAATCGTCGACGGCGCGCTTGAACCCACGACCTCCAACACCGTCACCAACGCGGCCGCAACCAGTGCACACGTCACGACCATCGCAAACGCACGCTTCTTCCCGGCTGTTTGCCAAAGCAAGGCGAACGGCGTTGCCAGCAGCAACGGAATCGCCTCAGCCCGGAACGCCGCGGCGACTCCACACAACACGACGAACGCGGCGGCTCGTATCCACGACGGCGCAATCGCGTGGCGCACCAGCGACACCAGCGCGAACGCGCCGAACATCCAATACGCGAAATCGCGAAGCAGAAAGCTGCGAAACCCGTTCAGTTCCGGAAGGAGCAGCGCAAGCACCACAACAAGTGCCTGAACGCGAAGGCTACCGCCGAGCGCCGCGGCGAGCAGCTGCAATCCCACGATCAGCGCGGCAATCAACACGGCGTTCAGGCAGTGCGCACTGATCAGCAGGCTTGCATCGCCGATCGAGTGCACGAAGGCAATCAGAATCGAGTACACCGGCAACGGGTAAATCGCTGCCGCAGCGGCATACCCTTCATCGAGCCAAGCCTGCGCCGCCAGCAGGTAGATCACGCCGTCGGGATTCAGCAGCGGATCGAACAGGAGATGGATGATCGAAAAGGCGATGCTCACGATCGCCGCGCCGGCACTGATCATCAGTTCGGCGAAACGCCGGTCGTTGGGGAGTTGCGGCAAGCTCGGCAGTCTCGTGGCCCTCAACACGCGACTGTAGCGTCGCGTGTAGGACCTTCCTAGGCTTTCAGTGCAGGTGCAGCAGTTGCGCTGACCTCACGACACAGGAGTTCGTACGCGCGCGCTGCGCGTTCTTCACCGAACGCTGCAGCACGCAGAACGAACTCGGCCGAGTTGCGAGGCTCACGTAACGTCGCGCTCAACGCTGCCGCCATCGCACCGACATCACCGACAGGAACGAGCCGTCCGTAGCGACCGTTTTCCAGCACTTCTACCGGCCCTTCCGTGCGGGTACTCACCACAGGACAACCGCACGCGAGCGCTTCGGCTACGACGTTGCCGAATCCTTCGGAGGTGGACGACGACGCGAACACACCGGCGCGCGCCATGTAGGCAAACGGGTTGGCGGTGAAATCGAGAATTTCGAAATCGTTGGCCACGTTCAGCTCCTTCGCCAGCGCTCGCAACGATTCGAGCTGTGCACTTTGCGGCGAACCGGGTGAGGCGGACGACAGAATCACGAGCCGTACGGCCCGCTCGCTGCGTACGCGGGCAAACGCTCGCACCAGCATCGCGAAATCTTTGGTACGACCCGCGCGACCGGCCGACAGAATCACCGGCGGCTGGTCTACGTCGAACCAGCGATGTGGAACGCTTGCGCAGGCCAGCGACTGGATATTGTCGGGGACCGCCGGATTGTAGATGCAGCGAACGCGCTCGACCGGAACTTGCAACAACGCTCTCAGGTCATTCGCAACGCCGGTGGATACGCCGACGATTGCGCTCGCGTCGCGGTAGGTGCGTCGCATCAGCGCGGGCAAGTGTCGCCGTGCAAAACGCCAGTCGTTGATTCGCCGCTGATCGGTGGTCACGTGCTCGGTCAGCACCAGGCTGGTCTGGACATCTGCGACGCGTTTGGCGAGGGTCGCCACGACGTTGAGGCTCGCGGTGCCCGAGATCAGCACGCTGGGTCGAGCCCTGCGCAGGTAATTCGCGAGCGGTGCCAGCAACGGCAGCGCCTTCAGGGGATGCAGCGCGAAAACGAGCGGCAGAGACATTTGCGCAGCCGCAGCCGGATGAGCCCTCAGCGCGAGTCCTCGTGCGTACAGGCCATTGCCCGGCGTAATCCGGATACGCCGGATGCCTTCCTTGAGTGTCGACTCCAGCGGACCCGTCCCCGAACAGATGACGTGCACGGGATGACCGTACTCGAACAGCTTGTTTGCCAACCGAAGCAGAACGCGCTGTGTGCCCCCGTATTGATAGTTTTTGACGAACAGCGCAATGAGGCCGGGCGCCGGCGTGGGTTGGCTTGCATCCAGGAGGACCGACCGGGTGGAATGCGGGCCGCGTGGATACATCAGCTCCGGTATGGCGCCGGCATCGCGTCGTTGAAGCATGCGGTGTCCCTCTACTGCGACAATGATTGTACGATGCCAATCGCTTCTGGCTATAACGCATTGCAAAAAAAAGGCCAAAGGCGATGTCACAGATCTGTCATCGCACCTCAACAGATCCGTTGGCTTGGAACAATCGGCATTGTCCTACGAAGTCAACTGATCTGGGCATAAGAGCGACGCGAGCTAGGCCCAGATCTGCGCAAAATGCATCAGCATCGCAGGATACCGCGTGGAATTCGGAATATCTCTGTGAGGGACCGTCAAAGGCCCCGGCCGACCTCTTTTGGTGCTCTGCGCACTGCACGTTGGCTCTTCCAGCCCCTGACACGGCTTGCTATAAAGCCGTCCCTCCTTGCTTTCCACGGTGATGAAGCATGACGTCGGCGCGCAGGCTGCTGAAGCTGACCGGCCTCTTCCCGATGATGCGCGGTCGCTTGAAAGACCCGGTAATCGCGTATGAGACGTGGGGACAACAGAGTCGCGATCGCGACAATGCGGTTCTGATATTCACCGGATTGTCGCCCTCGGCCCACGTCGCATCGTCCCCCGAAGATCCCACCGCCGGATGGTGGGAAGACATGGTCGGCCCCGATAAACCGATCGACACGAATCGGTATTTCGTCATCTGCGTAAATTCGCTGGGCAGCTGCTTCGGTTCTACCGGGCCTGCTTCGATGAATCCCGAGACAGGCAAACCCTATCGCCTCACCTTCCCCGTGCTGTGCGTGGAGGACATCGCGCGGGCGGGCGCGGAAGTCGTGCGATCGCTCGGGATTGAGTCGCTCTTCGCAACCGTCGGGGCATCGATGGGGGGGATGACGGCGCTCGCGTTCTGCATGCTGCACCCGAATCTGTCGCGCGGTCTGGTGTCGATCTCCTCCGCCAGCCGCAGCCTGCCGTTCGCAATTGCCTTGCGGTCGTTGCAACGGGAGATCATCCGCAAGGACCCCGCCTGGAACGACGGCCATTATGCGTCCGAGGAAGGTCCGATCAGCGGAATGCGGCTGGCGCGCAAGCTCGGCATGATCACGTACCGTTCCGCGCGCGAGTGGGACCAGCGCTTCGGTCGCGAACGGGCTACCGACGAAGTGGCGAATCACGGTCCGTTCCGCATCGACTTCGAAGTGGAGTCGTATCTCGAAGCGCACGCCAACAAGTTCATCGGCGCGTTCGACGCCAACTGCTACTTATATCTGTCGCGCGCCATGGATCTGTTCGATGCGGCCGACCATGGAGGTAGTCTGGCGGGCGGTCTTTCCCGCGTGCAGCTCGACCGGGCGCTGGTAATCGGAGTTGAAACCGACTTCCTGTTTCCGATCCATCAGCAGCAGGAACTCGCCGACTGCATGAAAGCGGTCGTACCAGAGATGAGCTTTCAGATCCTGCCGTCGATTCAGGGTCACGACTCGTTCCTGGTCGACATGGACCGGTTCCGCCCGGCCGTAGCGAGCTTCTTCTAGCGCCGTTCCGCTTTTAAAGCCCTTCCGCGAGTCGTCCAACGCGGCGGAGGTGGCCACGCACCGACTCGAGAAGGGTCGGTGCATCGACGTATCCGCCGGCGACCAGTCCGCGTTTCCCCCCGACGTCGACCTGAACGCTCGGCAGCGCCGAGGTGCCGAACCCTTTTGCGACTTCGAATCCCGCCTCAACCCGAGCCAGGGTGGCAGGCGATCGGCAGGCCGCCAGAAAACGCCCTTCGTCTGCGCCCATCGCAACCGCCTCACCTGCCAGAACCGCCTCGTCTCCTAGATTCGCTCCTTCGATGAAGAAGCGCCTCTGCAGCCGAAGCAAAAAGTCGAACGGAGGCACGCCGCCGAGTTCTCGCATCGCCTCTACGGCAATACACGCCGGCACGCTGTTGTAGATGAAATCGCCTCTCGGTAGCCCTTCTCCGAATCGAGCCTGGGTGACGGAAACTACCCGCCGCCACACATCGGCGAGACGTGCTCGGGCGAAGTCGCTGACCGGGTGAGTGCTTCCGACATTGATGCCGCCGAGCAGACAGTCGAACTCGAACTCGGCGTCGCCGTCGCGACGCGCACGTTCGATCTCGGGAGCCATTCCCCAACACCAACTGCACATCGGATCGGTGACGAAAATGACCTTAGCGCGCGGCATTTCTCATCACGCAGCGATCAAGCACGCCATTAACGTGAGCGGGACGGACTACTCCTCGGAGTCGTCGTCTTCGTCGGTGTCGTCATCGACCTCGAGGTAATCGAGATCACTGCGCATCTTGCGCTCTTCGACGCGCGACTCGATCGCGCGCCGAATTTCCAGAGATCGTGCCGCACGCTCGCGCGGGTCGAGCACGACGCCCTCTTCTTCTGCTTCTCCGTCGCCCTCGAAATCATCGAGATCCTCTTCGGATAGCGGCATGTCGTAATCATCCTCGTCTTCTTCAGTCTCGCCAGCCATGACCGTCACAAATCGTTAACCATCTGAGCGCTACGCTGTGTGTCGGGGCAACGCAGCGCCTTTGTATTCCGCTCCCCTGGGACTGTCAAGCCGGTACATCTGCGATGAAATGCACGCGGCCTAACGGTTTGCTCGGGGCGCTCAGCGCGTTAGAGAATTCAAGTGTCCTTGCCCGCGTAACGACATCAGGAAGTCCACTTCGTACGCTTGCTCGGGTGCCTCGCGGACCATTCGATCGAGCGTATGCGCGTCGTTGCCAACGAGAATGCGCCAGCGATCGTTGCGCACGCCGTCGAGAATGATGTTCGCCGCCTGCGCTGCACTGAGCGGTGCCTTGTCGCGGAAGTCCGTCGCCTGTTGTTGCAAGGCTGCGCGAATCTGATCGTCCGTTTCGTTACCGACCGGCATGCCGCGCTCGACCATACGCTTGCGAATGACCGCAATGTCCGCCGCGCTCATGTCCTTCGGCGCAGGTCGCCCGAGCACTTTGCCGGTGTTGATCGCAATGGATGTGCCGATGTGTCCCGGCATCACCACCGCCACTTTGACGTGCGGCGCGTTCAAACGCAGATCCGTCACCAGCGCCTCCGAGAAGCCCTTCACCGCGAACTTGGCCGCGCTGTACGCGGTGTGAGAAATCATCGGTCCAAGCGTCGCCCAGAAGCCGTTCACGCTGCTCGTGTTGACGATGTAACCCTCGGTGCTAGCGACCAGCAACGGCATGAATGCGCGACTGCCGTAGTAAACGCCGTACCAGCAGACGCCGAACGTGCGTTCCCACTCGGCGCGGTCGTCGATGATGAAACTACCTCCGCCACCTATGCCGGCATTGTTGAACAGCAGATTGATGTGATCGGTTTCGTGGACGCTCAGTACGTGATCCCGAAACGCGAGCATTTGCACTTCATCCGACACGTCGCAACGGAACGTCGAGATGCGCAGTCCTTTGCCTGCCTCTTCGCACAGACGCTTCGTCTCGCGCATGTTCTCTTCGGAGACGTCGCACATCGCAACGTGACAACCCTCGGCGCTCAGCTGCCGCGCTAGCTCCCTTCCCATACCGGTGCCGCCGCCGGTGATGACCGCGAGCTTGCCTTTGAAGTCCTTCATGACGCTCTTCCTCGTTTCGTGTTTGGTTTGATGTTCAGTTCGTTGATGCGCCCGACCACGACGTGAAGCTGATTTCGCACTGAGCGTCGTCGCTCGAGAGCCAGACATAGCCGCCTTCGATCGTGCATTGGAGGCGCATTGTACGTTGGACGAGTCGATCGATTCCCGGCGCCTGCAGACCGGCAACGGACAGATTCTTCAGGCGCGCGAGACCGGCTTCGTTCTGGCGCCACCAGAGGTCCGAGGCGCGCTCTCCATAGCAATACACCTTTACCTCCGCCGCCACGCCGCTCGCTTTACGCAGGCGTCGCTCGTCCGGATGGCCGACGTCGATCCACAACTCAATTTCGCCGGACAGGCTCTTGCGCCACAGCGCCGGCTCTTCCTCGTTGCTCAGCCCCCTGCCGAACTCGAGCCGCTCGCTCGCGTTCAGTGCAAAAGCGATCAATCGCACCATCATCCGCTCGTCAGTCTCCGACGGATGTCTCGCCAGCGTCAGCGCATGATCCTGGTAGTAGTTCCGATCGAGGTCCGAGATGGAGAGCTCGGCCTTATATACGGTTGCCTTCAGCGCCATGCGATATGTCCGCCGTGCATCACAGCTGTATGTGCGCCCAACGACGTGTTCGCCAGATCAGAACATAAATCAACGATTGCAGCGCCCGAAAGCCGAACTGGTGCATACACCAGACGCCCAGCAAGCCGCCGCCCAACACGGGCCCGAACAGGTACGCGCCGGGCAGCAGCCAGAACCACTGCGTAATCAGGTTCACCCACGTGACTCGTCGCACATCGCCCGCGCCGTTCAACATCGCGGCCAGCATGTAGCCCGCGCCGTTGATGACGATCATCGCGCCGAGGATGCGCATCGGTGTTCGCGCCACATCCACCGCTGCGGGTTCGTGCAACCAGATCGACAGCAGCAAATCCGGAACGAGCCAGAACGGTACTCCGATCATCGCCAATCCGATCGCACCGACGCGTAGAACGTCCCACGCCCAGCGCGACGCGTCGTCGACGTTGCCACGACCAAGCGCTTGACCGACCAACGCGGCGCCAGCGCTGCCGAGCGCAAACGCGGGCAATCCGACGAGGCCGACCAGGTTGATCAGTACCGCATACGCCGCCAATTCGAGCGTGCCGATGGAACCCACGATGCGATACATAAGCGTCAGGGCCAGCGTATCGAACAGCTGTTGTAGTCCGCCCGGAATCGCCAGACGCAAGACTGCGCCGAACTCGTCGCGGCTCGGTCGCGCGCGCATGAAGCCGAGCGGTCGCGCATGGCGATGCGCAAGCACGAAGTACAGCCCACAGCCGACCACCGACGCGAGCGCTGTGGCGAGCCCGGCGCCCTCCGTGCCCATCTCAGGCAAGCCGAGGCGACCGAAGATGAGCCCGTACGCGAGCACCGCGTTCGTCACGTGCATGACGATCAGCGGCGCGATGTACATCCGCGAACGGCCGATGCCGTTCCAGAATCCGTTGAACGCATAGATGGCGCCGGTAAAGAGCGACTGCGCGATCACCCAACGCAGATACGGCACACCCGCGGCGAGCACGGCCGGATCGTTGTTGAGCAACGCAAACAAGGTGGGCGTCGCCATCCACAAGATTGCTGCACTCGTCGGCGCGACTACGACAAGCAACAGCAGCGCTGCGTTCAGACTTGCGCCCGATTCCTCGATACGACCTTGCCCGACTCGCCGCGACACGAGCGCCTGCACCGCGATGGTCAGACCCTGGAAGAAGCCGAGATAGATCCACGACGCAAAGCTGCCGAGTCCTACCGCTGCGAGTTCGGCATTGCCGAGCCAGCCGACCATCGCGGTGTCGACCAGCGACAACAAGGCCGACGACCCCATACCGCCGAGGATCGGCACGCCGATCGCAAGGATGCGTCGGACCCGCGATCGGTCATCCGGCACGCGCGTACCCCGGGATCAGTCGGACAACTGCCGGCGTTCGAAGACATCCGAATTCGTGATGAACGAATTCCAGGCCTGCGTCGGCTTCGTCTTCGCTTCGTCTTCGAATTGCCGCGAGAGTATCCACAACGTGTGCAACCGCTCGATGCCATCCGCGCCGCGAACGTATCGGCCGCAAAAGCTGGTGATGGCCGACAGATTCGATCCATCGTTGCGGAAGTTCACCGCAAAGCTCGCAAGCTCGCCGTTCACACATCCGCGAACCGCATAAACAACGCCCTTTGCCGCGCGACCTTTCTGCGAAGTGAAGCGGCCGCTGATCCATCCATCCGCTTGTTCGTCCACCCATAAAACGGAGTTGTTCTGGTTGATCCAGCTTCCACGCAGGTCGACATCGTTTGACGGGAAACTCCCGGGGATCATGTTGCGTTCCTGGCAGTTGACGGGGCACCCCGTTGGACGCGGCATTGAAGCAGCTTCGATGCTCAATAGTCCACCGGTTGCGACACTTCACGATCGCCCCTTAAGCCGGGTGTTGGGATCGCGAAATTCGACGGCACCGCGAGGCGGGACGGCGTCGGACGCTTCCGCTCCGGTTATCCAAATCAAAAGCTGATGGTGCTAACATGTCGCCTCCCGAATCCACTTGATCCACAAAAGGCAGAGCCATGCGAAACGCAAAAGTGCTGACGGCCTGTGTAGTGATGGCACTGGCGTGCGGCGGGTGCTTTGGCGGCGGCGCGACCGTCAAAACCAGCACCACGACGGTGTCCATCGGTCAGCAACTGATCGACCTCCAGAACTCCTACAAGTCCGGGGCGATGACCGAAAAGCAATACCAGCAGGCACGCGAAAACCTCATCAAGCGTTCGCTGTCGAACTAACGGAGGCGATATGAGACTGAATCGGAAATTCGCGGTCGCGTTGTTGGTGGTTGGCTCCACCGCATTTGTCGGTTGCGGCGGCGGCGCAGAGGTCAACCAGCACGTATCGAGCGTATCGCAGGGTCAGGAACTCGAAGACCTGAAGAGAGCACTGGATCAGGGTGCGATCGACCAGCAGAACTACGAGAAGCTGCAGAAGAAGATTCTGAAGCGCAGTTACTGATCGGCCGGAGAGGATTCGCGACGACGATCAGGGCCTGATGTTGGTGGAGCCAGACGGGATCGAACCGTCGACCTCTTGCATGCCATGCAAGCGCTCTCCCAGCTGAGCTATGGCCCCAAAATCGTGAAGGCTGGCGATGTTAGGCGGCACCTGTAGGGGTGTCAACCAACTCGCGGAACTCCTTCTCCCACTTCTTCGTGAGCTTCTTCGACACGCCTCCAAGCACCTCCACAGCGTCGCGAATGCGCATGCGCGTGAGGTCGGCGCCGAGTACCACCATGGAGTCGTAAAGCGGCAAAGACACGGGTTGTCCCGACACCGCAACGAACAGCGGGAACAGAAAATCGCGAATCTTGAATCCCATTGCATTCGCAATCCGCTGCACGCCTGTGTGTAGCGTCTCACGATCCCAGTCGCGAACTTCGTCGAGCCACCAGAGCACGAACTGCAGAATTCGTTTCGCGTCGTCTTCCTGCAGGTCCTTGTGCGCGAAGTCGGCGGGCGTGACTGCACGCCGCTCACCGACCAGATAACCCGAAAGGGGGACCAGGTCGATGAGTCGTTCTGTGCGCTCCTGCACGAGCGGCACCAGTGCTTCGAGCTGGTCGTCGCGAAAAGCCCAGTCGCGAACGCGGTCGAGAAATTCGTGCGGCGAAAGCTTGCGAATGTATTGCCCGTTCAACCAGTTCAGCTTCGTGAAGTCGAACACAGGGCCACCGAGCGAAATGCGCTTGATGTCGAATGCTTCGATCATCTCGTCGCGTCCGAACATCTCGCGCTGGTCGGGCATCGACCAGCCCATTCGCCCGAGATAGTTGATCAGCGCCTCGGGCAGATAACCCGCGCGACGGTAGTAGTTGATGCTCGTCGGGTTGCGACGCTTCGACAGTTTGCTGCCGTCTGGATTGCGCAACAGCGGCAGATGACAGAACACCGGCATGTCCCAACCGAAATATCCGTACAGCAGTACGTGCTTCGGCACCGAACTGATCCAGTCTTCACCGCGCAGGATGTGCGTGATCCGCATCAGGTGATCGTCGACGACCACGGCCATATGGTAAGTCGGATAACCATCGGCCTTGATCAACACCTGCATGTCGATCTGCGAATACGGAATCTCGATTTCACCACGCAGCACGTCGGTGAAACGACAGATGCCTTCCGTCGGTACTTTCATGCGGACGACGTGCGGCTCGCCTGCAGCAATACGCCGTTCTGCCGTTTGCCGATCGAGAGAGAGGCAACGGCCGTCGTAACGCGTGTTCTCACCGCGCGCAGTCTGTTCCGCGCGCAACTCGTCCAGCCGTTCCGGTGTGCAGAAGCAATAGAACGCATGGCCATCGTCGAGCAGACGCGTCGCGTGCGCGCGATAGATGTCCTTGCGCTCGCTCTGACGATAGGACCCGCAACTGCCGCCCACGTCCGGACCTTCGTCCCAATCGAGGCCCAGCCATCGCAGCGCGTCGACAATCATCCGCTCGGAAGCGCGCGTGCTGCGTGCCACGTCCGTGTCTTCGATGCGCAGGATGAACTGACCGCCCTGACTGCGCGCGTAGACCTGGTTGATCAACGCGACGTCAGCGGTTCCGAGAT
>CAZLDA010000055.1:0-3817 GCA_964557875.1 uncultured Pseudomonadales bacterium
CACAGGAGCGGCAGCATCGCGGCGCCGACGACGGGGATCCACTGGAGCGCCAGGGTGTCGAATCCAGACGGACAGGGCGCCGCCCCAGCCTCCCTTGCGCCAGGCGGCGGTGCACCGCGGCGCGCCGTCCTCCCACAATGCAGCGGCTGGCGGGATCAGCGCGTCGCCTTGCTGCTTCATGGCATCGAAGCCGGCTGCTGCGACCATTTCCAGCCACAGCGGCTCGGGCGTTTCGATTCCGATGAAGTCCGCAATACGGCGCATCTCCGCGGCACGGTCGGCCTTCAGATCGTTGTAGTGCACGAGCAGAACGTTTTCGTTCGAGCGCTCGTTCCAGCACGAGTTCTCGACAACATAGAAGCCGGCTCCGGGGTCACCCTGACCACCACCGTCGTGGACCCATTCGGAAAAGAACCGCGTCGGGTCCTGCGTGATCGTGTAGTCGTCACCGAATTTCGGATCCGCTCGGCTGATCTCGGTGACGCCCGCGACGAACTCGGGTCTGAAGTTCGCGAGGTGATTGTGCAGGGACATGGCCGCGTCGCGGCCGTCACGCGCGACATGAATGATCTTCACACCCGAGTAGATCGGTATCGCGTCGAGCGGCAGGTGCGTTTTGAAGAAACGGCGATGCGTCTGCGCTTCGGCCTTGGCGAGTTCGGCTTCGACCGGCCCGAACAGGCGCATGTCGGGCCACGGCGACAGGTCCCAGATCGGCAGAGGCGCCGCGGACTGAAACAACATCATGCTGACGATGCGTTGCATCCACGTCGTGCCGCATTTCGAATACGTCGCGATGATGATGTCGTCTTCGCGCGGCCGATAGCCGTCCCAGCGGGCGCTATCGAAGATGCGCGATCGCACGAGGCGCGTCGGTGCTCTGATCAGCCTAGGCACGATGTTAGCCCTAACGAGTAGGCTGAGGTGGGCGCGCCTTTGCCGAGCTGAGCGCCTGCTTCAACTCCGCTTCGCACGCTATCAGCGTCTTCTCCGCTTCCATACGTTGACGTTTGCCGTCGTCGGCAATGCGTAGCGCGTCGTCGATGGTGGCGATAAGCGCGTCGTTCGCCTGCTTTACCGCGGCAATGTCGACGACACCGCGCTCGATCTGCGTGCGGATCGCCTGTGTGGAGGTGCGCAGCGTATCGGCGTTTGCGGTGAGCAGTTCGTTGGTGAGGTCGGTGGCCTGCTTCAACGTATCGCCGGCTTCCGCCGAACGCGCGATCGTTACGGCCATTGCAAGTTGCTGGCGCCACAACGGAATCGTGTTCGCCATCGTAGAGCCGATCTTGCTGACCAGCGCCTTGTCGTTTTCCTGTACGAGGCGAATCGACGGCAGGCTTTGCATGGTGACCTGTCGGGTGAGCTTCAGGTCGTGCACGCGCCGTTCGAGGTCGTCGCGTTTTGCGCGCAGGTCGCGCACGGCTTGTGCTTTCAACACGTCGGAGCTCGCCTCTGCGTCTTTCTGCAGGGCCGGCAGCTGTTCCGTGTCGAGGCGTCGCAACCACTCTTCGCCCGCGGCGATGTACGTGGCGAGGCTGTGGAAGTAGGCGAGCGTCTTGTCGTACAGCCGGTCGAGCATGCCGATGTCTTTCATCAGCGCGCTGGTGTGGCCGTCGAGGCGGTTGCTGATCGTATCGATCTGGCCGCGTACCTCTTCGTATTGCTGCAGCACCTTCGCGATGGGTTTTGCGCGGCCGAGCAGGCGCGCGAAGAAGCCGGCGCGTTTCTTCGGATCGAGATCGTCGAGCGCAAACCCTCGCAGCGTCGAAACCATGTCGTTCAACGCCTGTCCGGCGGGGCCGGTGTCTTTGTTGCGCACCCCTTCCAGCATTTCATCGGCGACCGACGTCACTTCGGCTTGTGCCGACGTGCCGAAGAACAGGATCGAGTTGCTGTCGTCGAGGTTGATTTCCGCAACGGCCTTGTCGATTTCGGCGCGCACTGCGGGCGGCGCGGCGCTGTAAGCCACCACCTCGGCAGGAGGTACCGGTGCAGTCGGCGCCAGGCTCTGCTCTAGCGTCGCGGTTTTGGTAGGTGTGGTTTCTGCCATGCTGCCTCCTGTAGATGCCTGGGTTCGGATCGTGGGTTCGGATCTTGGTTTGGGATCCTGGGGGGTCAGTTGACGCCTTCGCGTTTCAGGCGTGCGTTCAGCACTTCGATCTCGACGTCGAGCGAGGTGAGATCCTTCTCCAGCAGCTTGGTGCGCTGCTGATCGAAGGTGCTCTCCATGTCGACCAGCAATTGCCGGAAGTTCTGCTCGAGCGGCTGGCTGCGCAACTGGCGGTGTGTGCGCGCGTACTCGGTGGTGACGCGCTCGGCGCTGTCGAGGTAGATGTTCATGAACTTGCGCGCGCGCGGTGCGTCGCGCGGGTCGCGCTCGATCTCCTGCAGGATGCCGCGGCCGATGTCGATGATGCGCGCGAGCCGCTCGCCGAATTCGGGCACCCGGATGTCGCGCGCAGCAGTCTCGATGCCGCGCAAGCGGCCGTACGCCTGCTTCAAGGCGGCCGTTACGGCTGCGCTGTCGACGCCCTCTACTACGGCCACTTCCACGCGATGCGGCTTCAGGTCGCGGCCGTAGAACCAGCGGTAGCCGACCGCTGCGAGGGCGGCGAACACGGCGGCGCTGACGATGCCGTGGCCACCGGCGGTTGCGGCCAGCCCCGCGCCGAGTGCGGTCAACGCGTTGCTGATCAGTTTCAGCGGCAACGCCGGCGGGTCGGTGCGTTCGCCGAGCAGATAGCGCGCCTCACCCACCAGCGCCCGCCACGACAACACGCCGGCGGACCACAGCGATGCGAGCGCTCCGCTGGTCGTCAACAGTTGTGCCATGTCGCCGGAGATGAGTGCGAGCAACACTGCGACGGTCAGCGGTATCGGCAGCACGAACAACGCCGCCGACTTGAGAACCGGCGCCCACGCGAGGCCTTTGCGCAGCAACTCAGTCATACGTTGCCGTGCAGGTCGTGGCGCGCATTGTTCTGAATGTCGCGTTGGTCGGCAGCAGGCGTTTCATCCATGCGCGGCAGTGAGTGGACGAACGCCTGGCAGCTCGCGACGGATAGCGAAACCGTCAACAGAAACAATCCGAACATGCGCATCGGCAGCCTATTCACGAGACAACCTCGAGCTTAATGGGGCTGAGCGTATTCGATGCGCGCGGACGGAGCCAGCCGAACTCGGCTGGCCACGCCGAGCGCGACATTCAGTTGACGCCGCGCTCGCGGCCGGCCCAGAAGGGCGCACGCAACTCCCGCTTCAGCACCTTGCCGGGACCTGATTTCGGCAACGGCTCGTGCCGGATGTCGATGCCCTTCGGGACCTTGTAGCCTGCGACCTGCTCGCGACAGAAGGCGATGATCTCGGCCGGATCGACGTTTCCGTATTCCGCGCGCGGCACGACCACGGCATGCACCGCTTCGCCCCATTTCGTGTCGGGCACTCCGAACACGGCCGCTTCGAGCACCGCCGCGTGTCGGTATAGAACGTCCTCCACTTCGGTGCAGTACACGTTCTCGCCACCGGTCACGATCATGTCTTTGCTGCGGTCGACCAGGAAGACATAACCGTCTTCGTCCATGTAGCCGAGATCGCCAGTCCAATACGCCCCGTTCCGCAGCACCGCGGCCGTCTGCTCCGGCTTGTTCCAGTAGCCTTGCATGACGTTGGGACCACGAACCACCACCTCGCCGACCTCGCGGCGCGGCAATTCACGGCCGTCGGTATCGAGGATACGTACGTCGCAGCCCGGCATGCTGCGCCCGCAGGAACGGGCGAGCGGACTGTCGATCAGTCTCTCTTCATGTTGCAGCGC
>CAZLDA010000055.1:3917-11601 GCA_964557875.1 uncultured Pseudomonadales bacterium
CTGGCGAGTACGCCGTTGGAACCGGCCGCGTGAAACAGCGGTGCCATGATCAGCACCCGGTCTTCGGCGTATTGCGGAACCGCGGCCAGCCAATGGTAGGTATTGGCGATCAGATTGCGGTGGCTGAGCATCACCCCCTTCGAGGCGCCGGTCGTACCGCCGGTATAGAACAGCCCCGCCAGATCGTTCTCCGTCACCGCTTCATCGAACGCCGAAGCTGCGTTTGCGTCGAGCAGCGCTTCGTAGTCGTGCGGCAGCGCGATGACGTGCTTCACGAGATCGGAAAACGGTGCCGGATCGCGGTCCGTGATCAGCACCGTGGCGCCGGAGTCGGCCAGCGCGTAACGCAATTCGGGATTGGCGTGACGTGTATTGAGCGGCACGACGACCAGACCACCGGCAGGTACACCGACGTACGTCTCGATGTAGCGGTGCGAATTCTGAGCGAGGATCGCCACCCGGTCACCGCTGCGCAGGCCCAGCGAGCGCAGGCCATGCGCCAGGCTCGTACAACGGTTCCACAAGGTTGCGTAGCTGATTTCGGTTTCGCCGTCGATCAACGCGATCTTTGCAGGCGAGATCTGGTTGGCGCGCTTGAGGGGGTCTGCGAACGTAGTCAAAGCGTTTTTCCTCCACTTTCCCGACAATCGATCAACTGGCTGCCTTCAGCGGCGAACTGCCGCGTCGGGCGTACAACTCGGCGAGTATTTCCGCGTGGCGCTCGCGCGTCAGCTTGTAGCGCGTGTAGCACAGCACCGAGAAAACGCCGCAGCCCGCGACGTACGGTCCGTACAACATGCCCAGCTCCGCGACGATGTCGGCCGGTACGTCGGCAGCGGTCTTCACGTGCGTGCCGCGCGGCCAGCTGATCAGGTCGAGCGCGAAGCCGGCGATGATGTTGCCCATGCCGGAGGCGGCCTTCGCCGCGAACGAACTCGATGCGAAGAAAATGCCTTCCTGGCGTTTGCCGGTGTTCAACTCGTGTTCGTCCACGGTGTCGGCCACCATCGAGCCGAACGCGACATTCGCCTGCACGGTTGAAGCGCCCTGGATCACGCGTATCGCCACCAGCAGCGGAACCAGCAGAGCGTCGCCGTTCTCGGGGAACCAGCCCATGAAGCGCGCCACGATCGGGATGATCTGCCACGCCGCCCACGATGTAGTGCCGAACATCACGCCGAAACGTTTGCCGAAGCGGCCGAGGATCTTCGGCGCGAAGAGCGCACCCAGCAGTACGCCGATGGGATATGCGGGCGCGAGTGCGACAATCTCGTTGTGGTTGAACTCCCAGAAGTACGTATAGATGTAGATGTTCAGCGCGCCGTCGACACCGACCATCACGAAGACGATCAGCACCCCTCCGAACAGCCAGCGGAACGAACCGCAGCGCATGGCCGCCGCGAGGTCGGTAAGCGTTCGACGCAGAATGCCCATCACACTGATCGGCGCTTGCGGCGGTGCCTTGGGCAGATACGGAATCACCGCGCGTGTACCGTACGCGGACCAGAAGATCGTGAGCATCATCAGCACCGCCAGCGTCGCGGCAAACGGCGCGTACGCCCCTTCGTTGAGCTGTCCGTTGCGGAACTCCTCCGTCGGCACGAAGAAGATCCAGAAGCCGATCACGGTGGCGGCGAGCGCGCCGAACGTGGCAAAGAACTGCCGGTAGCCGACCACCGAAGAACGCTCGGCAAAATCGTCGGTCATCTCGGCGCCGAGCGCGAGATGCGGTACGTGATACAGCGTCATCGCGGTGCGTGACAGATTGCTGAACGCGATCAGCCAGAGAAACAGGCCGAACTCGCTGGTGACGAGCGGGTTGAACAGGAAGTAAAACGTGATCGCCAGCGGCACGATCGATGCGTACATGAACGGATGGCGGCGACCCTTGCGTGATTGCCAGTGATCGGACACCGAACCGCACAATGGATCGGTAAACGCATCGATGATCAGCGACGTGCCGACGGCAATACCCGCGAGCGTGCCCGGCAAACCGAGCACCTGGTTGTAGTAGAAGAGCAGGAATGTACCGAACGCGCCGTTCTTCAGACCCTCGGCGGCCTGGCCGATACCGAACGCGAGTTTGAGATTGATGGGCAGTGGACCCGGCATCGCCATGTTTCGAATCTCCCACGTCTGCAAGCGCGTTCCCTGCCTGGTAGTGTCGTCGTATTCGCTCGCAGCGCAAGGGATGTTAAGGGTCGAGTAAATCGTTATGTTTGCACGCGGAATGACCAGGCCGGCGATGCGATGGGCTTCACGGGTGAACAGTACGGCAACGACGGAAGGGCGCGGCGGCGTTGGCTGCTGATCGCGGCTGCGTTGGCAGCGCTCCTTGTGGTGGTCGCGGTGATACTGCTGTTCCCCCGATCGGAGCCGTCAGAACCGCTCGACCGTCTGCATGTTGCGGTTCTCCCCTTCGTGAATCCGTCCGGGAAGGCGGATGACGAGTACTTCGGCGATGGGATCGCCGAAGAGATCATGTACGCACTCAGAGGCGTCGACGGCGTGCGCGTGGTCGCCAAGACGTCGAGCTTCGGGTTCCGCAAGAGCAATGAAAATCTCCGCAACGTCGGCCGTAAGCTCAGCGCCGGTTCGGTGCTGCAGGGCAGCGTGCGGCGCGATGGCGACCGTGTGCAGGTCACTGCGCAGCTGGTGGATGCGAACAGCGGTTCGAAGGAATGGTCGGATAGCTACGACCGTCCGCTTTCCGCCCTCTTCGAAGTACAGAACCAGATCGCAACCGCTGTTGCCGCGCGCCTGGTTGGTACGTCCGCTTCCGATACACCGTTAACCGCTGCACCAACGGCAGACATCGAAGCGTACCTGCTGTTCCTGCGCGCGAATCACCGCATGCGCCAGCGCGGCGCCGAGAACCTGACGCAAGCCATCGACCTGTTCCAGCAGGCAATCGCGCGCGACGGCAATTTCGGCCGTGCATATGCCGGTCTCGCCGAGGCTTACATGTTGCAGCCGCAGTACGCCGGCGGCTTCGAGAAAGCAGCGCATGGTCCGGCACTCGCTGCGCTGGAGCGGGCGGAAGCGCTGGGTGTTAGTGACGGGCACACACTCGGCGTGCGCGCATTCGTGCATTTCCGCGCGCGCGAGTGGCAGGCCGCGCACGACGATTTCGAACGGGCCATCGCCGCGAGTCCCAACGATTCCGACGTGCTGCAGTGGTATTCGCAGTTTCTCGCGAGCATCGGCTGGATCGAACGCGCAAAACGTGCGGCGCGCGACGCGGTGGTGGACGATCCATTGTCGCCGGTGGCGAATCAGCGCGCGGGCGTGGTCAGCCTGTGGATCAACGATCCGGACGCGGCCGACGATCACTTCACGGTTTCGTCCGAGGTCGGCATTCAAGGCTCGGGACTGCCGGAGGCGTGGATCGCATTTCTGCTGAACGAAGGCAAACTCGGTGCGGCGCGCGCCGCCCTGATGGAGACACAGGCCAGCCGTGGCCAGTCGATCGCCTGGATCGACCCTGTGTTCGCCGCGATGACGCAGCAAGGGTCGAAACAGGCAGCGCTCGATGCGTTGGCGCGCGACTACGCTGCCGGCAAGCTGGGCGTGCCGATGTATGTGGGCGCGCTGTTCTTCGTCGGTGACATCGACGGTTTATATGCGGCGATGGACAAGGTCGTGGCGTCCGGCGAACCGTTCGACGTCGAACTGTTCTTCAGTCGCATGGGGCGGCCGTTCCGCAAGGACGCGCGCTTCACGCCGCTAATGATGCGGCTGGGTCTGGTGGATTTCTGGGACAGAGCAGGTTGGCCGGATCTGTGTGCGCGCGAAGGTGCACGCGTGGTGTGCCGCTAGCCCGTTGCCAGAGATTTGCGAGACAGCCACGAGAGAGTCGCGTGAAGTGCAGCGCTTTCTATCCGCGCCCCGCTGCGTTGGGTACAGTCGGCAAGCATGGGGCGAGTTCGAATCATGAAGGGGAAAAGTCGATGACGAGCAGTAGCGCCACGAGTTCCGTGGCAACGGATCGTTCGAATACGTTGGACGCGGTAGTGGTTGGCGCCGGCTTTGCCGGTATGTACATGTTGCACAAGTTGCGCGAGGTTGGACTCACTGCGCGCGTGTTCGAAGCGGGCACCGGCGTCGGCGGTACGTGGTATTGGAACCGCTATCCGGGCGCGCGCGTCGACGTAGAGAGTCTCGAGTACTCGTATCAGTTTTCCGAAGACCTGCAGCAGCAATGGACGTGGTCGGAACGATACGCGACGCAGCCGGAACTGCTGCGCTACGCCGAGCACGTTGCCGAGCGCTTCGATCTGAAACGCGACATTCAACTGAACACGCGCGTGTTGTCGGCGCACTTCGACGACACGGCCGGCCGATGGAACATCGTCACCGACAAAGGAGCGGTATCGGCGCGTTTCTTCATTCTCGCGTCGGGCTGCCTATCGTCGACCAACGTGCCGAGCTTCAAGGGATTGAGCGACTTCAAAGGCAACTGGTACCACACCGGCGGCTGGCCGCACGACGGCGTCGACTTCACCTGCAAGCGCGTCGCGGTGATCGGCACAGGTTCGTCTGCCATTCAGTCGATTCCGGTGATTGCGAAACAGGCCGAGCACCTATTCGTGTTCCAGCGCACCGCCACCTATTCGGTGCCGGCGCACAACGGGCCGGTCGATCCGGTTGCGCTCGCACGAGTGAAGGCGAACTACCGCGCCTTCCGCGAAGCGAACGCGAAAACCGGCTACGGGTTCATTCTCGATGCGAATGAAGGATCGGCGTTGGCCGTTAGCGATGCGGAGCGGCAGGCGACTTACGAAGCACGGTGGGCACGCGGCGGGCTCGGCTTCTACGGATCGTTCGGCGACTTCCTTTCGGACAAAGCGGCCAACGACACCGCGGCCGACTTCATCCGTCAGAAGATCCGCTCCACCGTTCGCGATCCCGCGGTTGCGGAGCTCTTGTGTCCGAAGACGGTGGTCGGCTGCAAACGCCTCTGCGTCGACACGGGCTACTACGACACATACAACCGGCCGAACGTGACGCTCGTCGACGTGAGTAAGACGCCGATCGATCGCGTCACGCCAAATGGACTACGTGTTGGCGAACGCGACTACGAAGTGGACGCGATCGTGTTCGCAACCGGATTCGACGCCATGACCGGCTCGGTGATGAAGATCGACATCCGCGGCACCGGCGGCTTGCCGTTGGCGGAGAAATGGGCGGCAGGGCCGAAGAACTATCTCGGCCTCGGTGTGGCCGGCTTCCCAAACATGTTCCTGATCGCCGGCCCCGGAAGCCCCTCCGTGCTCACGAACATGCTGCCGTCGATCGAGCAGCACGTCCGCTGGATAGGTGACTGCATCGCTTCGATGCAATCGCGCCAGGCGCGGCGCATCGAAGCGGACGAGGCGGCAGAGGAGACGTGGGTGAGCCACGTGAACGAAACCGCTGCCGCCTCTTTGTTCCCGACCTGCAACTCCTGGTACCTGGGCGCCAACGTCCCCGGTAAGCCGCGCGTATTCATGCCCTATTCGGGTGGGTTTGCCGTGTATGTGGAGAAGTGCAACGAGGTGGCGGCGCGGGGTTACGAGGGATTCGTTCTCAGCTAAGAGCTTGCAGTCTAGGTGACGAATCCCGGCGGAGGTGGGGGCTTGCCGCGCTGGACACCCGCCACTCGCCCTTCGTCGAAGTCGAAACCCGCCCCAACCTAAGCGAAAACCTCTGCGAAGAAATTCTGCATCGCGACCCACGACCGCGCATCGGACTGCGCGTTGAATTTGATGCCGGGCATCATCGTGCCGTCGGCGTCGGGGTTGGTGAAGCTGTGCACCGTGTTGCCGTAGCTGACGAGTTGCCAGTCGGCGCCGGCTTTCGTCATCTCGTCAACGAATGCGTTCACCTGCGGGATTTGGATCATCGGGTCGTCGGAGCCGTGGCACACGAGCACTTTTGCTTTCACTTTGCCGGGTTGCGCCGGTGCCTGCGTCTGCAGTCCGCCATGGAACGACACGACGCCGCGCAGCGGCGCGCCGTCGCGCGCGAGATCGAGTGAGAACGTGCCGCCCATGCAGTAGCCGATGCACGCAAGGCGGTTTGGATCGACTTGCGGCAATGAAGCGAGCTTGTCGATGCCGGCGCGGGCCCGCGCGCGGAATTTTGCGGGGTCCGCCATCAACGCGCCGGCGACTTTGATGGCTTCCTGCAGATCCGTGAACTCCTTGCCGTCGCCGAACGGGTCGCCTCCGAGCGCGACGTAACCGAGTTCGGCCAGCATCTTGGCGCGGTTCTTCGCGTTCTTGCCGAGACCGAAAGCTTCGGGCATCACCAGAATGCCGGGACGCTTGCCGGTCTTCTTCTCGTCATATGCGAGAAACCCTTTCAATGTGGTGCCCGCGTCGGTGTAGGTGAGAGTTTCGGTGTGCATCGTTCGCTCCTTGGTTGCTCGTCGAAAGTGGATTTACTCGAGCCAGCGGCGGATCGCTTCGCTGTGCTGGCCGAGCAGCGGACCGGGCCGGCGCAACTGCGCCGGCGTGCGTGAGAAACGTGTGACGGGACCGTCGTATGGCGTCGGTCCCATCACGGGATGATCGAGCGTTACGAAGAAGCCGCGGTGCTGCAGTTGAGCGTCTTCGAACAGGTCTGTGGGGCGCGAAACCGGATAGCTCGGTATGCCGGCTCGTTGCAGCCGTTCCGCGAGTTCGAACGTGTCCTGCCCGGCGCACCAGTGAGTGAGTTGTGTTTCGATCTTCTCGCGTTGAGCGATGCGCTCGCGCAGTTCCGTTAGCGCGCGCAACGATTCCGGGAACGGCACGAGTTCGCACAACGATCGCCACTGTTCGGCCGTAACGACGCCGATCGACAGATATCGTTCGACGCCGCGCGTCTTGTACGTGCCGTGAGGACATGCGTAGTTCGATGCATTGCCCGCCGCCTGAGCAACGCGGCCATTCACGGCGTGATCGAGAAGGAGCGGCGTGTGGAATTGAATGCCTGCTTCGATCTGCGACAGGTCGATGTACTGGCCCTGGCCCGTCGCGTCGCGGTGGATGAGGGCCGCGGTAAGCGCCGCGACGCCGTAACGCGGCGCGATGAAATCGGTGTATGCACCCCAGGGGCCAGCCGGTGCGCGATCGGGCCAACCTGTAATCGCCACGAGGCCGGCGAGAGCGGCGCCTTGATTGCCGAAGCCGGTGTAGTGACGTTCGGGTCCCGTCTGGCCGCGCATGCACGTGCTCACCATCACGAGATCGCTGCGGTTTGCCGATAGGGTCGCGTAGTCGAGGCCATAACGTGCCATCGTCCCGGGTGTGAAGCTCTCTACCACCACGTCGGCCCAATCCGCGAGCTTGCGCGCCACCGCACGGTCGTTGGGCTCGTTCAGCTCGAGACGCAACCCTTGTTTAGACGTATTGAAGTTGGCGAAGAACTGCGAACGGTTGATGCCTGGTTCGGCATCTTTGAATGGCGGCAGCGAACGCAGCAGGTCTGTTTTAACCGCGGATTCCACGTGAATGACCGTGGCGCCGTGGTCGGCCAGCGCTTTGCTGATGATCGGACCGACGCCCACCCAGGCGAAGTCGGCAACTTTCAAGCCTTCGAATGTCGGTGCGTCGGGTTTCTTGCGTACCTTGGTTGCTGCACGAGAGGGGCGTGCGGTCGTCACACTCTGGTCGGCGCCCAGTTCAGGTGCCCGCGTCTTCAGCTGTATCGGCGTTGC
>CAZLDA010000056.1:0-11581 GCA_964557875.1 uncultured Pseudomonadales bacterium
ATTCGCGTGGCCGCGAACGTGTACTACTACACGTATGAAGACCTGCAGGTGAACGTGCCCGGTACCAGCGGCGGCATCGTGGTGGATAACGTCGGTACGGTGGATGGTTGGGGTCTGGAAAGCACCCTCGAGTGGATCGTCACCGACAATCTCGACATGTATCTCGCGGGCGCGTACGGCGACACCGAGGCGAAGCAGGCGGAGGCCTTGTGCGATGGCGACAGCGCGTGCGACGGAAAGCCGCTGCCGCAAGTACCGAAGTACTCCGGCTCGGCGGTGATCAACACCCATTTCCCGGCGCGCGGCGGCGACGTGGTTTTCTCTGCTGAACTCTACGGGCAAAGCCGCACTTACGGCGGTCTGCTGCAGTTGAACGAAGCCGTGAACAACGCGTACGTCGATCTGACACTGCGCGGCGGATATCGCGCGGAGGCGGGATGGTCGGCCATCGTCTACGTCGAGAACGTCACCGACCAGGTGTCATACGACGGTGTGGCGGAAGGCGGTGCCACGTTGCCGGCGCACTACTTCGGCCCGAGCCGTCCACGCACGGTGGGCATGCAGGTAAGCTGGGATTTCTGAGAAACTGTCTTAAGAGGTCCGCTAACGAGCGGATTCGGTCGCGGCCGGCTTGCGGGTGAATACCCGCGTCAAGTGCCGGTCGCCCATCCGCTTGGTGCTGAGGTCGATCACGAGCGTCAGCGTGTTTCCAGCGTCGCTCAGGCTGTACGCCTCGCGAACGGTCATCGGCTGACTCTTGGTGACGATGATCAACTGCTGTGCTTCCCAACCTGCGTCGATGACGAAGAGGCCGCGCTTCTGCTCGCCCCATTTGATGTCGCGATAGGGCTCGTTCGGATACGCCACACCCATCGATTGCGCATCCTGGTCGATGGTCATCTCGGTAGCGGTGACCATCGTCAGTAGTGGTGTCGGTCCGCCGAATCGCGCCGGACTCTGCCCGCTGCCGGCGGACGGTCGTCCACTGTCATCGTCGGCCTCGGGGCGGTGCCGCATCGGCGGCGGCGAATCGCTGCGATGTGCATCGAGAACCCATTTGCCAGAGAGATCCGTTTCTTCGGGCGCCGTGGTCGCGAGATTCGAGCACGCGGACGCGGCCAGCAACAGCAATGCAACCAACGAGTGCTTCATGCGAAGAATCTTACCGCGCGGCGGCGATCCGCGGAGCAGTGTCCTGGGCGAGCGCGGGGCTCGTCCGCCGTCCGGCAAAGTCGGTCCAATGCCGCGCTTCGTAGTCGTACAGCTTGCAGAGCGACACGCAGTCGCGAATCAACCGGAAGGAAAACGGCTGTACGACCTGCGCCGGTTCGTTCAACGTCCGATGCGCGGCTTCGAGGTTGTACAGCGGGATGCGTACGTCGAGGTGGTGCGCCGGGTGTTCCATGATGTTGTTCAACACGCGGCCGAGCTTCCCGGGGAACTTCACGTGTACGGTATTGCATCCGATATCGCGCGAGGCTTCCCACAGATCGATGTCTTCGTACCATGCGAGCAGCGGATGTGTGTGATGGAAGTAGATCACGGCGCCCATGATCCAGTTCCACAACAGGAACGGCACCACGAATCCGGTCAGCAGCAATAGCGCGACGCTCTGCTGCGTTGCCAGCGCGGCGGCAACGAGGCCGCCGATCCATACGAGCGCGAACGCCAGCGTGAGCATTGAATCCCTGAAGAACTCGGGACGCGACGTTGGAATCTCGCTGCGCGCCGCGAAGAACAATTTGCGCCACCACAATTCGATCAGATAGTAGGCGCCGTGGCCGAACCCCGAGCGGTAAAAGCGCTCGAGCCGTTGACGCCATACCGGCAACGCATCGAACTCCTGCTTCGTCAGCGGCGTCCAGACGTAGTCCATTCCGCGCAGGTTCGTGTACACGTGGTGGCCGAGGTTGTGGCCGACTTCCCACAGGCTGTACGGCGTAAGCGACGGCAGGAACAACAGCCGCCCGACCCAGCGATTGGCTTGCCGGTTGCGGAACAGGCTTTGATGGCACGCATCGTGACCGAGCACGAACAAGCGTGCGATCTGAAGGCCGAGCGCGGCGGACAACGTCGCCTTTACGATGATGTTGGGGATCAGAATCACCCCGGCGAGCAAAAGCGCGAACAGGCCGATGTCCAGAGCGCAGAGGGCAGTGGCTTTGACGTCGGAGCTTTCGCGGAACGATTTGATGCGCTTGCGTTGGGCGGCGCGGCTCATCAGGCGGTATTCGGTCTGAGGCGAAGAGGCACTGAACTCTCGTATGAATGTGTGACGCTGTTTGTGCAAGATGAGGTGTGCGACGTGTCGTGCTGCCGGCGCAAACCGGAGCGCAGTATGGGCCTTTTGATTGACAATTGCAGGCGCTTAGTGCACCGTGCGCGCCACATTGAGAACGCGCCACCTGCTTCCGCTGTGAAGCTCGTCATCTCAATCCCCCATTAATCCCCCCGTTTAGTCCAGTTGCGCGTGGAACACGGAATCGTGCGACGACGCATGCGTTCGCGAAGCGTTTGTGCTGCCGAATGCGCGCCTTTGCGCTCAAGGAAGACATTACAAGTGACAGATTCACTCTTCGCCGATCTCGGCATCATCGAACCGTTGTGCCGTGCTTTGGCCGCGGTCGATTATCAACAACCTACCCCCATTCAGACGCAGGCAATTCCACAGCTGCTCGCCGGAAAAGACCTGCTTGGCATTGCACAGACCGGCACGGGTAAAACCGCCGCGTTCGCCGTGCCTTTGCTGCAACGACTCGTACAGGCGGGTCCGCCCGCAGGTGCGGATACCGTGCGCGCATTGATTCTCGCGCCCACTCGCGAACTCGCCATTCAGATCGGCGAAGACTTCGAAGCGTATGGCAAGCATCTCAACCTTCGTGTCGCGACGATCTTCGGCGGTGTCGGCCAGAACCCGCAGGCCAGCGCTTTGCGCCGTGGCATCGACGTGCTGGTGGCAACGCCGGGGCGCCTTCTCGACCTCGTTGGGCAACGCCTCGCGCGGCTCGACAAGGTCTCGCTGCTGGTGCTCGACGAAGCTGACCGATTGCTCGACATGGGTTTCATCCGCGACGTTCGCCGAATCGTGTCCAGCTTGCCGAAAGCGCGCCAGTCGCTGCTGTTCTCTGCAACGATGCCCGAGGAAGTTGCGGCGCTCGCGCGCGAAATTCTGCGCGATCCGATCCGCATCGACGTGTCGCCGAAAACCGTCACCGTCGATCTGACGGACCAGCACGTTGTGTTCGTGGAGAACGGCGACAAGCGCCAGGTGCTGACGAAGCTACTGCGTGAACCCGCCGTTACGCGCGCGATCGTGTTCACGCGTACGAAGCACGGTGCCAACCGCGTGGCGCAACAACTCGATCGCGACGGCATCGCCGCCGAAGCGATTCACGGCAACAAATCGCAGAACGCACGGCAACGCGCGCTCGAGTCGTTCAAGAACGGCAAGACGTGGGTACTGGTCGCAACCGACATCGCTGCACGCGGGATCGACATCGACGCGGTCAGTCACGTATTCAACTTCGAATTGCCGCATGAACCGGAGAGCTACGTGCACCGCATCGGTCGCACCGGTCGCGCCGGAGCAACCGGCATTGCGATGTCGTTGTGCGACAGTTCGGAACGGCCGCGCCTGCGCGCCATCGAAAAACTGATACGGCGTCCGATCAGCGTGATGCAGGTCGAGGTGGATGCGTCGTTGCGCGAAGCAGCGCCGGTGCGCGCGGTGCAATCGGGATCGACTCGTGCTGCGCAATCGACGTCGCGCTCGAGCCGTCCGTCTGCGCCGAGCCGTTCGGGCGGTGCATCCGGCAACAGCAATCGCTCCTCGAATGCCAATCGCTCCGCGAACGCCAATCGGTCCGGCGACAGCGATCGTTCCTCCTACGGCAATCGCTCGACCAACGGCAATCGTTCTGGCAATGGCGGTGGTTCCGGCAACGCCAATCGTTCCGTCGACGGCAACCGTTCCAACGGCAACCGCTCGGCCGACGGCAATCGATCCGGCAGCGGGGCTGCATCCAGTGCATCGCGGCGGCGTAGCAGCGCCAGACAGGGGCGCAACGACGACCGCTCAGAGATCTGGTCCAACCACTGATCCGATCTGGCTCCAGCTCAGGCCTTGGCGCTCGGCCGTGACGACACGGCCGCGTGCCAGCGCCACAAGTTCGTAAGCTCCGCAGCGGGCTTCAGGTCCACCAACGAGCCCGCGAAGTCGATGGTGACGAGGCCGGTGATGTCGGCAATCGAATACGCGTTGTCGGCCATGTATTCGCGGTGCGCCAGCTCACCGTCGAGGCGTTTGTAGAAGCTGCGAACCGCGGCGTCGCTCGATTCTTTCGCCTGCGGATTCTGTTTGAAACGCCCCGGCGCCATCTGCGCCACGATAGGGCCGTTCACCCACGACACGCCGACCTGGCTCAGCAACTCGAGTTCGAGCTGCCGATTCGCCATTTCGATGCGGCCGAGTTCCTTCGGCGTGGCGCCGAACAAGGACGGTTTCGGATGCAGCGCTTCGAAGTAGCGGCAGATCGCCACCGACTCTGCGATGCACGTGCCGTCGTCGAGCTCGAGCACCGGAATCTTGCCGCTGGGATTTTTCTTCATGAACTCGGGCGACTTGTGTTCGCCTTTGCGCATGTCGACCTGCACGAACGGCACGGTGATGCCTTTCTCGGCGAGGAAGATCCGCACGCGACGCGGATTCGGTGCAGCGGTCATTTCATACAGCTTCATTCTCATACTCCTCAATGATCAACAGTGTCTAAGTCTTCTCGATCGGTGCCGAACGTTCTTCCTTCACGAACGCCATGATCGCGACGCCGCCGATGAGCAGCAGCAGAATCGAGGCGAAGCCCGCGCGCTGGCTTTGATAGAGCCCCGTGATCGTCGCCACGAGAATGGGTGCGATGAACGTGGTTACCTGTCCCGACAACGCGTACAGGCCGAAGAACTTGGTCATCTCTTCTTCAGGCGCTATACGCGCGAGCATCGTGCGGCTGTTGGCATACGCAGACGTGATGAACAGCGCAAACAACACCGAGATCCACAAGTAGGTGAGTTCCGGGATAGTGCGGAAGAACGGGAAATCCCACACGGGTTGGTCGAGCCCCTTCATCTCGATGAAGAACATGCTGGTTGGCGTAATCGAAATCGCTGCGAACAGCGCCACGATGTTGCCGCCGATGGTGAACAGGATCGCCTTCTTCGAACCGAACAGATCGTCGAGCCAGCCGCCGATCAAGCCGCCGATCACTGCGAACACCGTCAGAAAAATCCCCACCAGCAGTCGTTCCGCGTCGCCCCAGTGAAATACACCCGAGGCGTAAATCATGCCGAACGTCATGATCGCCACCTTGCCGTCGTTGAACAGCATGCGCGCGCCGAGGAACAGCGCGACGTTGCGGTAGTGGCGCAACTGACGCACCGTGCGCCATACGTCGGCAAGTCCCTCGCGCACGGCTTGCCGGGCAGTAACGCCGGTGCCGGTTTGATCTGGTGTGAACAGAAACAGCGGCAACGAAAAAACGAGCAACCAGATCGCGGTGATCGGCCCGGAAATCCGGTTGTGTTCAATGGTGGATGCATCAAGGCCGAACAGCACGTGATCGGGTAGGAAGCTCCAGTGCAGCAGACCGTTGGCGGGCAGCGCGAAGCAATACAGCATGAACACGAGGATGATCAGCGCGCCGCCGTTGCCAAGGCTGAGGCCCAGTCCCGACAGACTGCCCAACCGCGAATACGGCACGATCGAAGGCAGCATCGCGTTGTGAAATACCTCGGAGAACGCTGAACCGGTGCCGGCGATCGCGAGTGCAATCGCCACGATCACGATGCCGCTGGTCGCAGCGCCGGGAACGGCGAACCACAACATCATGATCGCGGGGATCATCATGATGACGAACGCCCCGATCCACGGTTTGCGCCGGCCGACCTTGTCGGCAATTGCGCCGAGGAACGGTGCAAGGCTGGCGGTGATCAGGCCCGCAAATCCGTTGATGTACCCCCACGTTTCCTGGCCGCGCACCGGATCGCCGATGACTTCGGTGCTGAAGTACGGTCCGAAGATGTAGATCACGACGAGGATGTAGTACGGGTTGCGCGCCCACTCGAACAGCGCCCAGCTGACCTGGCCCAAACGACCCGACTTGGGCGCGCCGAGGGAAAGCGGTGTGGCGGCGCCGGCCTCGCTCATTGCGGTGTCATCCCGGTAGTCTCTTCTAGCGCGGCACGCACGACGGAGCTGCGATTCAACATGACGACGTCACAGCGGGAACTGCGTTGCTTGCCCCGCGACCACGGACCATGTGATCAGCAGGGAGTTTATGAACGCGCCGAGATAAACGCTGCCGGTCGCGCGTTGAAAGATCGCGGCGATGATGCCGGCCACGGTGAGCAGCACGACGAACTGGATGGCGAGAACCGTCAGCAACGGTTCGCCGAGCGGCAGCGGAATGCCGACCAGCAACGGTACGTACTGCAACGCGAGCAGCGCGATGAAGCCGTTCGTCAGAATCAGTACACACCGAATACACGCGCGCCGCATACCGACGCCGATGACGAATTGATGCAGCGACGCACCGAGTACAACGAAGAACAGCGTCATCGGCATCAGATACATGAAGTACGGTTTGATGTGCCACGGTGCGAGTCGTTTGAACGCGATCACCCAGAAGCGGAAGTCGACCAGAAATGCGGAATCGATTGCGCGGAGCAGACCGTATGCGATGCCAACGATGCCGAAGGCGGCGGCCGCGGCACCCATCAATCGCCCGACGTGAAATCCCTGCGGCCACAAACCCACGGATGCGAGCGTGGCGGAGCCGCGCCCGAGAATGCCCGTTGCCGCGGCGCCGATCAGCGTGTTGACGACGACCCACAGCATCAGGCCATTCGTCAGCTCCTGCGGTGCCAGGTTCGAAACGGGCCAGAATATCGGCGCGAGGTTGAACGACGGGAAGTACGTCAGCACCGGCACCAGCGTAATCAACGCGACGCTGATGCCAGGACGCACGAGCCGCGCAGCGGTCGGTAGCGGAACGGTCAGGAACTTCGCCACGCGCCATTGCAACATCGTCAGGCCGAGACCGATCACGGTAGTGATCATGCCGACCAGCGCCGCCAGCGTGGTTACTTCCTTCCAGTACCAGATCTGGTGATGCGCCGGTTGTGGCGTGCCCCCCTTCAGTGTCATGGCGAACCAGTCGACCGCTGCGCCGATCGCCGCAGTGGAAAGGTGGTTGCCCGGATGCGTGACCGGAGGGACGTGCAGGATGCGCGCCGAGTCGTACTCGAGATAGCCGTACAGCTTCCCGGGAATTACCGGTTCGAGCGAGCCGAAGATCTCTTTCAGCTTCGGCGACCGGATCACGTCGGCGCCGGTGGGAACGCCCCACATCAGTTCGGAAAATTCATCGAAGGCAGAGAACACCACAGCCAGGTTGCGTGGAAACGTCTGTGTGGCCGACGGCGCACCGAAGCTGCCCGGCGCGGAGCCTTCGAGCACCATGGCTTTGTAGCCGTCGGGCTGTGAGGCTGCCGCCGCGAGCACTGCCCAGCCGCCCATCGAGTGTCCTTCGAGGCCGATGTTGTCGACATCCACCGTGTCGAGCGCGCGCAGATAGCGCAGCGCGTCCGGGCCGCCGAAGCCGTTGGCGAACGCCGGAGGGCGCGACAATCCGTGACCGCTCTGATCGAGCGCGAGAACGACGTAGCCGCGCCGCGCGAACTCGATCGCGAAACCGCTCTGCGTTTCGCGCGAATTGATGTAGCCGTGCACGGCGAGAATGCCGGGCGCCTTGTGCTGCGCATCGACGCCGTCGGGGGTATAGAGGAGGGCGCTCAAGCGCTTTCCGTCGGCGCTCGGAAAACGCACGCTCTCCACGCGTACGCTGCCGCCGACCGTCTGTATCTGATGCGCGGTAAAAGCGCCGAGAAAAATCAGCAACAAGCCGATGGTGACCAGCGCGTGATGCACGCTTACGCGAGGATGACTCTCGGCGTCTGTCACTGGCGCTGTACTACTCTCGCTCATGGATTACGCGACTCATTAGGTCCGTTGGGAAGGCTGCTGACGACAGCTAGAGGTGCGCCAAGGGAACCTGCGGGTTGGCGTTGCCGTCTGCGCACTCGCCGGTGCCGGCGCCGTCTTCAGGATCCGTAGGACACGGGTCGCAGACGTCGCCGAGATTATCGCCGTCGAGGTCGGTCATGTCGCTGGATGCCATCTTCGGACAGTTGTCGCACATGTCCTTCACACCGTCGCCGTCGGAGTCGTTGGTATCCGGAAACACCGGCAACGGCGCCGAGTTCAACACCAGTCCGTTCCCGGCGGCACCGTTCAGCGCGGTGGCGTGTAGGCGTGCGTCCATATCGGTGGCGGCGTCCGCCGGAATGGTGACGCGCACCGAAAGCGCGCCCTGGGCATTCGCCTTCGAACTTTCGAGAGGCCGTTCGGAGTCGGCCTGGGAGAAGCTGATCTCCACCGGCTCGTTCGGCGCGAAACCGTTGCCGGTGAGGATGACCGTTTCGCCGCGGGCGACCACCGTCTCACGGGAGCATTCGGTGAACTCGAGAGGATTCACCCACAACTTGCCGCGCATGCGCGACGGCGGGTCCTGTTCGGCGAAGGCCGCCGCCGCAACGATGCAGAGCGCAAAGAAGCAGAACAGGGCAAAGCCGATAGTCGAACGAAATCGGATATCGGTGTGCTGGATCACGTCTCCCCCTACGCGACTCGACGCAGCAGCAATCGTAACCCAGGCTCGCCGCTTAGAGTGTGTCGGTGCCCAGGTTGTTCGCCGCCCATGGCGCGAACCGCTCGCCGGACGACATGTCCCGCCAGCGGGTCAGCTTGCTTGACTCGCGCCCGGCAAGTGCACGGCGCACTGCATCGGAAATGGGTTGCCCTACAACCGCGCGTAGTGGTCTAACGCGCGCAGCACAGTGGTCTCGTCAGCAACGGGAAGACGCATGATGGAACGGGCCGCGCCGGTGTCGCGCGCCTGCTTCAACGCGTCTGCGTTCTGCAGTTTGTCTTCGAGGAAGAACAACGACACTTCGAGTGCGTCGGGGTCGCGCCCGAGTGCGCGCATGCGTGCGTGCACGTCCGCGATGCTCGCGCGTGTGGTGGCCACATCGAATGTCAGAGGCAGCCAGCCGTCGCCGTACCTCGCAACCTGCGCACGACCGAACGGCGTATCGAGGGTGCCCAGCACGATCGGCGGATGCGGTTGCTGCAGCGGCTTCGGGTATTGCCAGAACGGGTCGAACTGTACGTATTTGCCGCGAAAACTCGGCCGCTCTTCGCGCCAGATCGTCTTCAGCGCTTCGATGCGTTCGGCAACTTGCTTCCTGCGATCCTCGATCTGCACGCCGTGGTGGCCCATCTCGCCTTTGTTCCAGCCGGCCCCCACGACGAAGATGGTGCGACCGTCGCTCAGGCGGTCGAGCGTCGCGACGTGTTTCGCGAGATTGATCGGATGGTGCTGATTGATGAGGCAGATCGAAAGACCGAGCCTGATTCGCTGCGTAACCGCCGCTGCGGCCGCGAGCGACGTGAACGGATCGGACATGTGGCGATACTCGTGCGGCAGGATACCGCCGGCGGGATCGCGCACCGTGTCGCCGCCGTCGGCCGGCACCGGGATGTGCGTGTGTTCCGGTACCCACAGCGACTCGAAGCCACGTTCTTCCACTGCGCGCGCGAGGCGGTCGCACCGCATGGTGTATTCGGTGTTGAAAGTGAACACGCCGATATGCATTTCGTTCTGAAACCCCTCTTCGAAACCCTCAGTTCAGCAGCTCGCTGAGCCGCCGAGTAGCGGTGTTATCGGTGAGCACCGGATGATCTGCCGGCATTCGAGCGTGATCAACGGCCACCCGCAGGTAGCGCAGCATCAGCACCGCCACCTTCAAAGCGGCATACACCGTGTGGAACCGTTCATCGCGAATCGTGCGGCTCGTACGCGCTGCGTAAGAATCGATTGTCGCCGCGTCGGAGAGGAATCCCGGCAAGGAGCGCCCGTTGGCGCGCATGCGGTTCATTTCGAGGAACCAGAACAGATCGAGTTCCGGCGGACCCAACGTTGCAAGTTCCCAGTCGAGCAGCGCCACAATCCGGAACTCGCGTACGACGGTGTTCGCAGGCCGTGCGTCACCCCATATCAGCGTCGCGGACGGATCATCGGGCAGATTCGCCAACACCCAAGCAAAGGCGCGATCGAGCAGTGGCTGCGCAGCTGGGCCTTTTCCCCAATCGAACAGATCGGCAAGCCAGCGCACTTCACGCTCGAGCGCGGTGGAGCCCGTTGCCGTTCGCGTGAGTCGTGCGACGAGCGCAGCATCGAGCGGCGTCGCGTGTATCGATGCCATGGCTTCGATGCAGCTGTCGTAGAAGCGTCGTTGCGCCTGCGCACTTGCGTCGGCGAGGAAACCCGCTTCGAAGAACGTCGGCCGGTCGTCGGCCGGCACCTGACCAGCGATGAACTCCATTACGTAGAACGGCCGGCCAAGCACACCGCCTTCGAGATCGTCAGCCAATACGGCGGGCACCGGACATTCCGAAGCGTGTTGTAGATGACGCAGACAATCCACCTGTCGACCGAGGTCGTAGTCCTTGAACATCGCCGGTCCCGCGGGTGCGAGCCGCAGCACGAAGGTGCGCTTGTGCGGCGATCCGTCGCGCGTCCACGCTGCGTCGAAGATCAGCGTTTCGTTTGACCATCCGCCGGCTTCGGGAGATTTCGTATTTGTTATCGACAGCGTATCGGCGCGCAGCTTCGTCCGTAGCCAGCGATGCAATGCCATCGAGTCCATCGCGGAGTCGGCCGGCACGAGGTTCATCAGAAGGTTTGCGGTGTCTGCCAGAGTCCGCGCGCTTCGCGCGAGTTCCAGATCTCCACGATCTTGCCGTTGGCCACGCGGAAGATCTCGATGCCGGCAATTTCGTAGGACTTGCCGTCTTTCTGTGTGCTGAAGCCGTTCCACGCCACCGCCACTTTGTCTGCGTCGCAGACGACGACCGAAGAATCGAAGCGCAGTACCGGACACAGATCGAGCGTCTTCTCGAGACGTGCGATCGACTCGGCAAGCGAGAGTTGCTTTACCTCGCCGGGTGCGTGCCGCCACGTCGGATCGGCAATCAATTCCGGAATCAGATCGAGACGCCGCTGGTTGTAGAGCACGTCGAGATATCTGGACACGACTTCCTGCGCGGATTTTGTCGGCATGTGCTGTGCTCCCAGGAAAGCACGCATTCTAACCGTCGTTAGATTTATGGCAACGCGCGTGAGATGCTGCGGCCATCGTTCATGCAGGGGGAGCAGCAATGGATCTCGGTATCAATGGACGTCGCGCAATCGTTTGCGGTGGAAGCCGCGGCCTCGGTTACGGCTGCGCAAGTGCGCTGGTTCGCGAAGGAGCGGACGTGCTGATCGTGGCGCGCACGGCAGAGACCGTTGCCGCAGCGGCGAAAGCGCTCAACGAACAAGGACCCGGACGCGCCAGTGGCGTCGTAGCCGACGTCACGACCGATGCCGGTCGCGCGACGTTGCTCGCGGCGTGCCCCGAACCCGACATC
>CAZLDA010000057.1:0-1196 GCA_964557875.1 uncultured Pseudomonadales bacterium
ACCGCTGACGCTGTCGTTGGAAGAGGTCGCGCTCGACGATCGCGAGAAACAGCGAGACCTTGCTGTCAAGGGCGATGCTTTCGGGCGACCGTGGAGCGCGGATTGGAAACTCGCCGCAGCCGCAGCGTGGACACGCCTGCGTTAGCGCTTGTTCTTGTTCAGCTCGTAGTTCTCGAACGCGCGTTGCACCATCGGCCGGCGTCGGCCCTCCGGCACCTTCAGCGCGTAGTTCGGATCCTTCTCGCCTTCCGACGACAGTATGTGCAGCGCATGCGCAGCCGAGATATGCGCCGCGAATCCCTGCTGGTCCTGCATCTGATTGACCGCGAGCTTGATCATGCGCAACTGAAACGGATCGTTGGCGGCGATTCGGTGCGCGTATTCGAGCGTTTCGTCGAGCAACGCCGCGCGCGGCACCACACGGTTGACCAGGCCCAGTTCCGCGGCTTCCTTCGCATCGATGAAGCGGCTCTCGTACAACAGCTCTTTCGCCCGGCGCGGATGCACGTCCCACGGAATCGAGAAGTACTGAAAGTTCGCCGCAAGGAACATTGCATCATCCGCTGCGAAGATGACGTCCATCGCCGACGCCACCATCCAACCCGCGAAGATGCAGTAGCCCTGCACCGCCGCCAGCGTCGGTTTCGGCAACTCGCGCCAACGCAACGTCTTGTCTACGAAGTGCTCGCGCGAGTGCGCGTACCGTCCGCGAAGGCCGTCTTCCAGCGGGCGCTGCTTTCGATCTTCCAGTTCCTCTGCCGAGCCGAGATCGTGGCCGCCGGAGAAGTGTTCGCCGGCCGCGCACAGCACGATCACTCTCACGTTGCGATCGTCGATCGCTTGCGCAAACGCCGCGTCGAGTTCTTCCAGCAGCCGTCGGCTCTGTGCGTTGCGAACGTCGGGCCTGTTCGCAGTAACGCGCGCCACATGGCCGTCTACGGCGTACTCGATGTCGCTGAAATTCATGTGCGTCTCCGTTCAGCCTACAGCTGGAAGAGTCCTGATCAGGTCGCCGAGCTTGCGGCACGTCATCGACAGCAGCGAGAAGTCTTGAACGGCGGCGCGTTGAGGACTTTCGATCGCCGCCTTCCAGCCGCGCATGAACGCATCTTGCCGCGCAATCCATCGGTCTACCGCCACCGACTCTCCCCCGCTGACGCTTTCCTCGACGCCGATGCGAGCCGCCAGCGCGGCGT
>CAZLDA010000057.1:1206-11570 GCA_964557875.1 uncultured Pseudomonadales bacterium
TCATCAGGTCGTCGAGCAGCAGGTCGCGCTCCATCGCCTGCCACAAGCTCGCGGGCGTAACGCGCGACAGCTGGTCCACGAGCCAATCGACCGACAACGTGGCGTTCAGATTCGCAAAGATCATCGCCACCGTTTGCGGCGCTGCGCCACGACGTTCCGCCGCATTGATCACCGGCAGTGTCGTTACCAACGCTCCCGCATTACCGCACGACTCTGCTACAGCGGCGGGCACGCCCGCGCGCGTCCATCGTTGCAGCTGATCGTCTCTGCTTGCTCGCCCCGAACCACCCATCAACGCGAGCCGAGATGACGACAGAAGCGCAATACTTCCAGCAAAATGCCGCGTCAACGCATCCACGTCGAGCGCGTTGCGGCGATGCCGCAACAACCATCGGGTTGCGCGTCGCGCGAGTTGCGTGACCTGCAGCAGCATGTCGAGGCGAGTCTCTCCGTCTACCCGCTCCAGCGACTCGACGCTTCGAAACGTTTCCCGAATTCCGAAACAGCGCGCGGCGGCGTAGTAAGCACGCACGATTTCGTGCGGCTCTCCACCAACAAAATCCGAAAGGTGCGTTACCGATGAGATTCCGAGGTGATGCACCACGTCGTTCGCCACAATCGTGGCAACAATCTCCCGATACAGCCGGTGTTTGCGCGCGGCCACGGCATAACGTTCGCGAATGACCTGCGGAAACTCTTCGAACACGGTCTCCGAAATCACTGTGTCGGCGTGGATCGGCGACGTGATGAGCCGCTCCTTGATGTGGGTCTTTGCATAGGACAGCAACACTGCCAGCGTAGGGCGCGTCAGCCCCTTACGCTCCGCCAACACCTCGTCTGAAGGCACCCCCTCCAGCGCCCGGTCGAGACGTTGCTCCACCTCCATCCTCGAGATGAAGCGCTGATACTCGGGAAGCCGATCGCGCGCGTGTCGTTCCGCCAGAGACAACGCCTGCACCTGGCGATAATTGTTGGTCAGCACCAGGACCGCAACGCTCTCGGTCATTTCGGCCAGCAGCTGGTTGCGCTGCTTCAGAGTCAGATCGCCTTCCGACACGAGTTGATTGAGCAGAATCTTCAGGTTCACCTCGTGGTCGGAACAATCCACTCCGCCGGCGTTGTCGATGAAATCGGTGTTCACGCCCCCACCTGCAAGCGCGAACTCGATGCGTGCTGCCTGCGTCAGTCCCAGGTTGCCGCCCTCGCCGATCACGCGCGCGCGCAATTCGTTCGCATTCACTCTCACGCCGTCGTTCGTGCGATCGCCTACGTCGGCGTGGCTTTCCCCGCTCGCCTTCACGTACGTGCCGATGCCGCCGTTCCAGATCAGGTCTACCGGCGCTTTGAGCAACAAACGGATCAACTCGTCCGGCGAGCAGCTTTCCACATCAATTTCGAATCGCTCGCGCATCTGTGGGGAAATCGCGATCGACTTCTGCGCGCGCGGGAATACGCCGCCGCCGGCCGAAATGAGTGTGGTGTCGTAGTCGTTCCAGCCCGACCTCGGCAGCGCAAAAAGTCGCTCACGTTCGGCATGACTGCGTTCCGCATCGGGGTTCGGATCGATGAACACGTGCTGGTGGTTGAATGCCGCCACCAGCCGCACCGAACGCGAGCGCAGTAGTCCGTTGCCGAAGACATCGCCGGACATGTCTCCGATACCAAGCACGGTGATGGGGTCGGCGTTCGCATCTATTCGTCGTTCGTTGAAGTGACGCTCCACCGAAATCCACGCACCGCGCGCGGTAATGCCAATCTTCTTGTGGTCGTAGCCGTTCGAGCCGCCCGAGGCGAACGCATCTCCCAACCAGAAGCCATGTTCAGCGGACACTTCGTTCGCGTAGTCGGAAAACGTCGCCGTGCCCTTGTCTGCAGCCACGACGAGATACGGATCGTCGCGGTCGTAGCGGCGTACCCGCTGCGGCGGCACCACCACGCCATTGACGATGTTGTCGGTCACGTCGAGCAATCCGCTGATGAACGTTCGATAGCACGCGATGGCTTCTGCCATCAATTCGTCGCGCGCAGCGGGTGGGTGACGAACGAAGAAGCCACCCTTCGCGCCGGTCGGCACGATCACGGCATTCTTCACCGTCTGCGCTTTTACGAGGCCGAGTACTTCGGTTCGGTAGTCTTCCAAACGATCGGACCAGCGCAACCCGCCGCGCGCAATCGGTCCCGCGCGCAGATGCAGACCTTCTACACGGGTCGAGAGCACCAGAATTTCGCTCCTCGGCACCGGTGCCGGAATATTCGCCAGCCGATGCGGCGCGAACTTCAGTGAAAGATGCTCCTTCGGCGCGCCATCAGGTGTCCGTTGGAAGTAGTTGGTTCGATCGGTCGCTTCGATCAACTCAAGCAGCCGCCGCAGTATCCGGTCTTCGTTCAGCAACTCGACACGGTCGAGGCGTTCGATGATTTCCGCGTGCAACGCAGTGCCGTCGCCGCTTCCTTCCGGGTCGAAACGCTCCACGAACAACTGCATCAACAGCCGCGCCGTTTCGGGATGCTTGAACAGCGTGTCGCTGATGAACTCCTGTTCGAAGCCGAACAGCGTCTGCTTCATGTACCGCGCGTAAGCGCGCAGCACGATCACTTCACGCCATTCGAGCCCGCCGACGAGCACCAGACGATTCAGAGAATCGTCGTCTGCGGTGCCGTGCCAGATGCGCACGAACGTCTCCTCGAAACGTTCCGCCACCGCTGCGATGTCGATGGGAAGTCCCGCGCAAAGCTCGAGATCGTGAATTGAGACTGTGCGCGAACTGCCATTGATGCGGTACGGATGCTCGCCGATCGCGCGCACGCCCATGTGTTCGAGCGCAGGAACCAACTCCGAGAGCGGCAACGGTTCGCCGAGATGAAACACGCGCGCGAAGAACATGTCTTCGGGATCTTCGGGTCCGCGGTAGAGCCGCATCGTGAGATTGCGCTGTTCGCTCAGCCCCTCCATCTCCAGAAGGTCGGCCACCGCAGCGCGCGGTGAACGATTCTCGCGATAACCAGCGGGCAGTTTGTCGAGATAGGCCTCTGCGAGACGTCGCCCCGCGACTTCGCCGCACTCCTGCAGCAGTGCCTGACGCACCTCTTGAGACCAGTCGCGCGTCAACGCAACGATCGAACGCTGCAGCTCGTCGATGTCGACGGGACCGTTCATGCCGGGCGGCACACGGATGACGAACTGCAAACGCACCAGAATCGACTCGGAGAAGTACGCGTCGAACGGCGCGTCCTCCGCACCGAGCCTCGCCATCAGCAGCTTTTGAATACTCACGCGCAACTGAGTGTTGTAGAGCTCGCGCGGCGTGAAGACGAGGCACGTATAGAACAGTCCATATCGGTCGCGACGCAGGAATACGCGCGTGCGGCGCCGCTCGTGAATCTGCGTGATCGCCATCGCGGTCGTGAACAACTCTTCTTCGGAGCTCTGGAACAGTTCGTCGCGCGGATAGCTCGCGAGCACGTGCGTAAGGATCTTGCCGTCGAATCCATCTGGATCGAGTCCGGATCGTCGGCGAATGCTCGCGACCTTTTTTCTCAGTATCGGTATCAGATCTGGCCGCTCGGTATACACGTTCGACGTGTACAACCCGAGAAAGCCCTGCTCGCCCACCACTTCACCCGCGGCATTGAAACGCTTCACCGCGATGTAGTCCGGATACGCCGGACGATGCACCTGCGAGCGCGTGCCGGACTTCGAAAACGCGAGCAGCGTACGTTCCAGCAGAAACGCGCGCGTATCGTCCGGCTGATCCGCGAGCCGGCGCTCCGACGAAGGTTCTCTGTTGCGAAGTATTCCGAGTGCGCTATCCGGAACCTGTTTGATGGTTCCGCCGCCGAAGTCGAACTCGCGATAACCGAGGAACGTGAAGTTGCCTTTGAGCAGCCACTCGAGAAACGCGATCGACTCCTCTACCTCTTCCGCAGCCAATCGCGGCGGCGTCGCCTTCAGCGATGTGATGATCGCGTACAGACGTTCCTTCATGACCGGGAAATCGCCGACGCCGGCGCGCACGTCTTTCAGGATCGAGTCGAGCTGCTCGGCGAGCGGGCCAAGACGTTCTTCCTCCAGCCGATCGATCTCGGCATAGATCAGCACCTCCGCCCGCGCGTCGCTCGACTGCGGGTCGATGTGCAACAGATTCCCCTCGGCATCGCGAACCGCTGCAAACACGACGTTCTGCAGGTGGTGAGTCACCAGGCCGCGATGCGAAAGCTCCATCAACACCGAATCCGTGATGAACGGCATGTTCGGATGCGCGATCTGCACGATGGTGTACCGCGACGACCAGCCGTCGCGTTCGTATTGCGGATTTTCGACGTCGATGTCGACCGCGTCCCAGGCGCGTCGTTGGAAATGCCGGAAGCACGCGATCGTCATGCCGGCCGCATCTTCCGCGTTGCGCCCTTCGAGGTCCTCGGGCGCAACGCGCGACCAGAACTGTCGGGTGAATGCAGCCGCCAGGCCGTGCTCGCTGGCATCGAGCCGGCCGCGGATGTGTTCGAGCACCGCCACCAGAAAAGAGGCTTTCTTCTGCATCGCAGACATCGTCCGAAGGGGGACACGACAGTATAGGCCGAGTGGACCCGTCGCCGTTCGCTCAGTAACCTGCTGAAAATGTTCCCCGCGATGCACGATCGGGTCACTGTATTGCTCAGCTATCGACACGGCTTTCATGCCGGCAACCTTGCCGACGTACTCAAGCACAGCGCGCTGATCGCCGTACTCGAGGCGTCAATCACGAAGCCTGCCCCGCTCGTCTACATCGATACGCACGCCGGTGCTGGCATGTATTCGCTCGGCGTCGACGGCGAGCACGGCGCCGGCATCGTGCTTTTGCAGGAAACCTCGATGCGCGTAGCGTCGTCCAACTCGATGCCGCGCAGCATCGCCCACTATCTCGACTGCGTGCGATCCTTCAACGCGACGAGTGGAGCGAGTCGCGCGCTCCCTCTTGAACTGCATACCTCGCCGTCGCTACGTCGCTATCCGGGTTCCGCAATGATTGCCGCGCACCTGCTGCGCGACAGCGACCGGCTGTTGTTGTGCGAACGACACCCTGCCGACTATGAAACCCTGTCGCACACGCTGCGTGCCGACCGGCGAGCACACATCGAGTGCAGCGATGGATACGCGAAGCTGAAGGCGGCGTTGCCGCCTCGCGAGCGACGCGCCGTGATCCTGATCGACCCCGCATACGAACTCGCCGACGAGCCGACTCAGCTGGCCGACGCCCTGCAGGCTGCGCTCGCGCGCTTCGGCCATGGCGTCTATCTCGTCTGGTATCCCCTGCACGGTAAGCACGATCCCGCCGTGTTGAAACGCCGCGTCAAACGGCTCGCACCGCCAAAAACCCTCTGCATCGAACTCGATCCACGCGAGCCGGCTTCGCGCGGCGCCACCGGCTCCGGTCTCTTGATCGTCAATCCACCATTTCAAGCGGTCGCGGAGATCGAACTACTAACGACCTTCCTTGGGCGCACGCTGACACCCTACGGGCGTTCCCTCTGCGAGTGGTTGGTTCCGGAGTAACGAATGGCTCGGCCCACACGACACGCCGTTGAACAGTTCGATCTGGCGCACCCGCCGGCCGGATTTATCGACGATCCGTTCCCCTGGTACGCAGCGCTGCGCGAGGCCGATCCCATCCATCGAAGTCCAGATGGCTCATACCTCGTCACGCGCTACGAAGATTGTCTGCAGGTGTACCGCAACTCGCACTTCAGCTCCGACAAGCGGCGTTTGTTCAAGCCGAAGTTCGGCGCCAGTCCGCTGTTCAACCATCACACGACGAGCCTGGTGTTCAACGACCCGCCGTACCACACGCGCGTGCGCGCCACGCTGGCGGAGGCGCTGAAGCCGAAGACGATCGAGCCGACCATCGTCGTGCTCGAACGCGTCGTGGCGCGCCTGCTCGATGAACTGGCGGAACGCTTCGGCGGAGGCAACGACGTCGATCTGATCGAACACTTCGCATCGCGCGTGCCCGTGGAGATCATCTCCAGTCTGCTCACGGTGCCCGAAGAAGACCGCGACAACCTGCGGCGTTGGTCGCTCGCCATTCTCGGCGCGCTGGAACCCGAGTTGACGGCGGAGCAACTGGAACTCGGCAACCGTGCCGTAACGGAGTTTCTCGACTACCTGCGCGCGCTCGTCAAATACCGTCGTTCACATCCGTCGGGGGCGCCGAACGACGTATTGGCGACGCTAACGGAACTGCACGACCGCGGTGAGCTGCGCGAAGCCGAGTTGCTGCACAACTGCATCTTTCTGCTCAACGCCGGCCACGAAACCACCACGAACCTCATCGGCAACGGCGTGCACTGTCTGCTGACCGAACCCGGCGCGCGTGTTCAGCTGCACGAACGGCCCGCCTCCATCAAAGGCGCCATCGAGGAAACGCTGCGTTTTGCCAGCCCGAATCAACTCGGCAATCGGGAAGTGTCGGCTGCCACGCAGGTCGGCGGAGTTTCGTTCGAGCCCGGCACGCAAATCACGTTGTGCATCGGCGCCGCGAATCGTGACGCGGCGCAGTTCGAAAACCCTGAACGCTTCGACATCGAACGCACACCCAATCACCACCTTGCATTCGCAAGCGGCATCCACGCGTGTGTCGGCATGTCGCTGGCGCGCATAGAAGGCAAAGTGGCCATCGCCGCGCTGCTCGAACGCTTTCCGAAACTGGAAGTGTCGCGACCGCCGCCGGTGCGACAACGTATTCGATTTCGCGGCTTCGAACGGCTCGACGTTTCAGCCGCGGGTTGATCGGCCGAAGCGCCGGTAGAACGCGACGTGAGGTGCAGGCAGCGGGCCGGCTTCGTTCTCGAGCGTTTGTACGTAGCGCGCCGATCGCTCGGCCACCTTCGCATACAACGACCTCGTCAGTTCCGCTGCCGCGCGCCCTGGCCAATCCTTCGGCAGCAGCGATTCGGGCAAGTCGGGATCGGTCAGCACGATGCGACGAAACTCGTGTATCAACAGCGTGCGCAGCACGAAGCTCGTTTGCGGGTCGAGTTTCGCTGCAAGTGCAGCTAGCGGCTCGAAATCCATAACAAAGCGCCGATAGCGCTCCGCGAGCTCCGCGAGATGCCAACGCCCTTCTGCGAGTTCGGCAACGGCCGCCGAATCGGCCTGGGCGCCCATCACGAGCACCTGGCGTTCAAGCCCCATCTCTTCGATCAAGTCGGTCAAGCCCTGTCGGTCCGGCGAGGGTCGCGCGAAGACACCGGGCGATAACTGGCCGAAGCCGATCCAGCCGAGGCTGGCGCGCAACGTTTCGCGCGTGCTGCCGGAAACGTCATGCAGGATCGCGAGCGTCCATGTGCCGTCCCACGCCGCAGCCGCGCTCGAATACACGCGCGCCGCGCTGCGTTCGTACTCGCGCCGGCCATGATCGGCGAACTTGTAGTAACTGCGCCGGCCGATCCGCTGTACTGCCAACCAGTCGTCCTGCACCAACCGGTACACCGAGGTGCGCGTCAGGCGTTCGTTGATCGAGAACAAACCGAGCAGTTCTATCAGGCTGCCGAGCCACAGGCTGCCGCCGTGCTGCGAAACGCAGTCGCCGAACAGCGTAACGATCAATGATCGTGCTGCAGGTTTGCGACGCTTCAACAGCTGCGCCACCGCAGCTCGAGGCGTCTCGATCTTCTCCTGTCTTCTCACGCGCCCGGGACACGACACTAGGCTCACACGGCGTCGTAATCGACCACGATGCGCTTCGAGATCGGATGTGCCTGACAGGTCAGTATGTAGCCGGCCGCCACTTCGTCCGCTCCGAGCGCGTGATTGAGATCCATCTCCACCTTGCCTTCGAGCAGCTTCGCTTTGCACGTGGCGCATACTCCGCCCTTGCACGAGAACGGCACTTCCAGGCCGGCATCGAGTGCGCCGTCGAGCACGTTTTCGCCATCCGCCGCCAATTCGAAACTGATCTCGCGGCCGCCGGCCCGCACGCGCACCTCGGACAACGTGCCGCCGAACCGCTCCGCCCGCGCCTGGTGTTTCTGCATCACTGCTTTCGCGTCCTGCGCCGAGGCATGAAACAGCTCGTAGTGGATGCGCGCTTCGTCGATGCCTTCGCGGCGCAGGCCGCGCGAAACCTCGGAGATCATCGCTTCGGGTCCGCATAGAAAAAACTGATCGAATGCGCGAATGCGGATCAGGTGCCGGTTCAGTTCGCCGCCTTTGCGGTTGTTGATGCGCCCGTTCAGCACCTCGGCTTCCTGCTGCTCGCGACTCATCACGTTGATCCACTGCAGCCGGTCGAGATACGCGTTTTTCAGGAAGCACAACTCTTCGCGGAACATCATCGTCGCGGTGCGACGGTTGCCGTACAACAGCGTGACCCGGCTGCGCGGTTCGCGCGCGAGCACGGTACGTATGATCGACAGAATCGGCGTAATTCCGCTGCCCGCCGCTATACACAGATAGCTGCGGGCCGCTTCGGGCTGCAACGGCGTAGTGAACTCGCCTGCCGGCGGCGCAACGTCCACCTTCATGCCGCGCTTGAAATTGCGGTGTATGTGTTCGGAGAATTTGCCGCCGTCGATGCGCTTCACCGCAATCGTCAGATCGGCGTCGCCCACCGCCGAACAGATTGAATACGAACGCCGCAACGATTCCCCGTCGATCACTTCGCGCAGCGTCAGATACTGTCCATGTTCGAAGCGGAACAACGGTGCCATGTCTTTCGGAACCGCGAAGCGCACCGCCATCGCGTCGTCGGTCAGCATGCGCGTCTCGACGATCGGCAGCTGCACGAACGAATCAGTGCGGCTTGAAGTAGTCGAAAGGCTCACCGCACTCCTCGCATCGAAACAGTGACTTGCACGCCGTGGATCCGAACTCGGAAATCTGGGTGACGTGTGCGGAATCGCACTGGGGACAACGAAGCCGGTCCGGCGGCGCGATGCCATACGCGTGCAACGCGTTGCGCGCCCTGGTCGAAAGCCAATCGGTGGTCCACGCCGGACTCAAGCGCCGCTCGATCGTCACGTGGTGATGGCCCGTTTCCGCAAGTCGCTGCCGCAGCGCTTCTTCCATCGCTTCCATCGCAGGGCAACCCGAATACGTCGGCGTCACCACTACGACAACACGTTCACCTTCCCGGCGAACGTCCTGCAGAACGCCCAGCTCCCACAGGCTGAGCGCGGGCACCTCCGGATCCATCACGCAGTCCAGCAGCGTCCATAGCGATTCGTCGGGCGATGCGCGGCGAGCGGCCAACCGCGCTGCGTGCGCGGCCGGCACGATGTCGATGTGCCGTTTGCGTACATGCCGGGCGTTCACCACTTCTGGCCCGGATACGCGCGTTGCATGAACTGCATTTCGGCGAGCAGGTAGCCGAGGTGTTCCGTATGCACGCCCTCGCGGCCGCCGCGGATGCTCCATGTATCTTCCGGCACGCGCAGCGTCGCTTCTGCAAATGTCGCCGCCACTTCGTCGCGCCACGCCGGTTCGAACGACGCTCGATTCGCCGCCGCACCGGTCGCAGTCAGCCGCCCCTCCGCGCCGAACGGCTCGAACAGCTCGCGCGTGTAACCCCATATCTCGTCGGCGGCCCGCTGCGCCCGATCGTGGCTCTCGGCGGTACCGTCTCCCAACCGCAACACCCAGTCGCGACTGCGGCGCAGATGATAGGTGGATTCCTTCACGGCCTTCTCGCCGATGGCGGCCAGCGCAGGTTCGTTCGAACCCGCGAGCGCGGTGAGGAACGGCACGTTGAACGCGTCGACGAGGAACTGGCGCACCATCGTGAACGCGAAGTCACCACGCGGCAGCTCGTTGATCAGAAGGTTGGTGAACGCCCGCGTATCGCGCCCGAACGCGATCGAGTCTTCGTCTCTGCCGTCTGCAGCGATGTGGGCAGCATGACCGTAGAACATGCGCGCGCGGCCGATGTGGTCGAGCGAAACGTTCGCCAGCGCGAGTTCCTCTTCCAGCGACGGCGCATTGCTCACCCACTCAGCAAGGCGCTGGCCGAGGATCAGCGCGTCGTCGCCGAGCGCGACCGAATACGCGCAGAGATCGCTGTTGCAGGTCACTAGAGATTGCTCACTTCGTCCGGCACCTTGTAGAACGTCGCGTGCCGATACGGTTTGTCGTCCTGCGGATCGTAGAAGCTGGCGCTATCCGCCTCCTGCGAAGCGACGATGTCGCTGCTCTTCACCACCCAGATGCTCACGCCTTCACCACGCCGCGTGTACACGTCGCGCGCGTACTCGAGCGCTTGCGCGGGATCTTCGGCGTGCAAGCTACCGACATGACGATGATCGAGGCCACGTTTGGAGCGGATGAACACTTCGTACAAAGGCGTTTCATAAGAAGGGGGCATCTCGTTCGTAGTCACGACGCTGCCTCC
>CAZLDA010000058.1:0-11538 GCA_964557875.1 uncultured Pseudomonadales bacterium
AGTCGCCGATGAGGCGGTCGACGGGCTTCACCATGAGGTGCACGTCGATCGGTGCCTTCAAACCGTGTTTGCGAAGCGACGTCAGCACCAGCGGGCCGATCGAGAGATTCGGTACGTAATGATTGTCCATCACGTCGAAGTGGATCAGGTCTGCGCCGGCGCTGATCACCGCATCGACTTCGTCGCCCAGACGAGCGAAATCCGCGGCCAGAATCGACGGAGCTATCCATAAATCGTTCATGGCCGCGGATTGTACGGTGTTTCCTATACTTCGGCTCATGTGGAAACGATTGCTAACGCTCCTGATGGCCGCGCTCGTGTGCCTGCCTGCCGCTTCCGATGCGCCGACGCCGAGCGATGCGACGCCCCCGGCCGCGCAGCCTGTGGGAATGGTTGAACGTGTTGGACTGCTGCCGACGGAGGCAAGGCGCGCGAACGAACTCGAGGCGGTGTTTCCCGACGACATCATCGTTCGTATCGGCGAAGGTGACGATCGCGCAATCGGCGTGTATCGCGAATCGATTCAGCCGAAGGCAGTCGGAGTGATCGTCATCGTGCTCGGTCCAGGCATGAGCGCGGATTCGTCGACTGACTCCACGGCGTTGCGCCGTGCGCTGGCACGCGGATATTGGGCGACGCTTGCGGTTGCGCTCCCCGATGTCCCCAACGAGACACTTCCGCCGCGACAGCGCGACAAGCTCGTCGAGGGCGCTGCTACTCCCGCCGCACCTGTCTCACCAGCAACGCCGGCGCAAGCCGCAAACAAAACGCCCCTTGTCGACGCTATGCCGGCGCGAGTCCGCGCGCGCTTCGACGCAGCCGCCAAGGCGGCTCGCGGCAAGGCGCCCAAAGTGGTCATGCTCGGCGAGGGCGCGTCGGGAGCATGGATTGCCTGGGCAAAGCTCCAGGGACTCGATACCGATGCCGTTGTCGTCATCGATACCGCGCGAGATACGCCGCGAATAGAAGGTAAACGTCCGAAGGATTTGCTTGCCGATTTCAAATCACCGCTGCTGATGCTGGTGGAATCGCCCCTCGACTGGACCGTCGACGATCGCCTTTCGCCCGATGTCGATATGAGACGAATGGCACCGGGCACGCCCTCCGGCGGTCGACTGGATCGTCAGATCGAGGGATGGCTCAAACATCGGTTCGACTCGCGCGGATGAGTTCGAACGCCCTGCGGATCGCGGCGCTGTTCTCGCTCGCGCGTCGCGCCCGCTCCGGGTCGGAATCGGTCGCGAACTTTTCGGGGTGATGACGGCTCATCAATCGTCGGTACGCGAGCGCGGAGCGATGAACGACTGGATCGACCTGTAGATTCGCTGGCTTAAGTTCACGAAGCGCCTCAGTGGGTCCCGTAAGGCTAGCTCGCGATCCGTCTTACGGCCTCGAGTTGATCGGGCGTTCCAATGTCGATCCAGCGTCCGTTCCACAGCTCGCCGCCGACCCGACCTTTGGCGATCGCGGCGAACAGCAGATCGCGCAGCGAGAACGGCCCCGTTGGGGCGCCGTCGAACAGTGCGGTACTCAGCAGCGCGATGCCGCAGTACACGCAGGAACGATCCTCCGCCCGCGTAACACGATCGCCTTCGAGCCCGAAGTCGCCCTCAGAACGATTCGACGGGGTGCGCGTCAGAATCAGATGCGCAAGGTCGTTGCCGAGAGATCGCGACAGCTGCGCGAACGGATAATCGGTCCACGTGTCGCCGTTCAGAATGACGAACGGTTCGTCGCCGAGCAGCGGCAGTGCTTTGACGATGCCGCCGCCCGTTTCCAGCAGAGTTGCTTCGCGGCTGTACGCGATACGCACGCCGAACGCAGCGCCGTCGCCGAGTGTCGCCGCGATGTCCTCTCCAAGGTGATGCAGGTTGATCACGATGTCGCGGATACCGGCGGCAGCGAGCCAACGCACCTGGTGCACGATCAGCGGTGCGCCCGCGATGGGCAACAAGGGCTTTGGCGTGTGATCGGTGAGAGGACGCAGACGTGTGCCGCGCCCTGCGGCCAGAATCATTCCGCGCATTCGACGCCGCGAGCGGAGAGGGCGGTTCTTGCTGCAGGAAGTATCGATTCGCTCAGCCAATCGCCGAATGACCTGAAGTCGGGGTAGTTGTGCGCCACATCGCTCAGGTGAAGAAGCACCGGCTCGATGTCGACGAGATGGCTCGGGCGGGCGTCGCGCAATTCGAGGCGCGAGAAGATGCCGATGGCCTTCAGCTGACGCTGCATCGCGGTCATGTCGAGTTGTCGGGCAAATGTCGCTGCGTCCTTCTCCAGTGGCAACCCCGCCGCTGAGCCGCGCGCATGAAAACGGTCGCGCCATCTGGCGATCTCGGCTTCGTCGAACCGAACGTAGCAATCGCGCAGCAGCGACGCGATGTCGTAGAGGGCAGGCCCGTGCAGCGCGTCCTGGAAGTCGACGACACGCGTCACCCGGTCGGGTCCCCACAGCAGATTGCGCGAATGAAAGTCGCGGTGGACGCACACTTTGCTCTGGCCGTCGACGCAGTCGACGAGCGCGAGCCAGAGTTGATCGAGCATGCCCCTTTCCGATTTCGTCAGTGAACGCTGCACCAGGCCGTCGAGGAACCAGACCTTGAACAGCTCGAGCTCGTCCTGAAAACGCTGCCGCGTATAAGGCGGCACCACGCCGTTCGCCTCACCGACGCGCCCGATCGTAATCATCGTGTCCAGCGCAGCTTCGATGGCGACGTCGTGTTCGTCGGTACCGTAGACCGTCGAGTACATCAGTTCGCCGAGGTCGGAGACCAGCAGGAAACCACGCTCGATGTCGCTGGCGACGACTTCAGGAACGTGTACGCCGGCGCCGCGGAACAGCTTCGACAGTCGTACGAACTGAGCGTTGTTCTCGGTGGCAGGCGGTGCATCCATCGCGATGAGTGTGCGGGCAGGAGTCTTCACGCGATAGAACCGGCGGAAGCTCGCATCGCCGATGACGGGTTGCCATTCGTCGGCAACTTCGCCCGTAGTGGCGAGCACCTCGTCGACCCAACTTTCGAGAGCGTTCAATCGGCCAGATGACTGGGTGGTTTGCATTGCTCGAATGTTATCATCCGCGCGCAATTCCACGATGCCACCCATGCGTTCAGCAGTTCTTCTGGCCTGCAGTGCAGCTTTTGTGTTCAGCGTTCACGCCGACGATCGTTGGATGTGCAGTCCTTCATCCGACGGAACGGGCTGGCAGTGTTCCGGTGCCGGCACGTTGCCTGCGCCCGTCGACAGGTCGGCTTCACCGGGCAGCCCCAACGCGGCTGCTACGCCGCCGAAAGGTACGCCGCCGAAAGTCGTACCGGCGAAGGCCGCTGCGATAACACTCGATTGGGTGCCGCGTGCGGAGCTGCCGGCATCGCGTTTGAGCGTGCTGCCCGAGTATTGCGACGGTGCATACGTCGAACCCGCCTTTCCGCCGCTGCAGAAGGGCGAACTCGAAACGCTGCCGCTGCACGCCGAGGCACAACAACTGCAGTACTGGTTGGAAGACCGCGCGGACTTGAGTGGGTCGGTGGAAGTGACCCGCGGCAATCAAACGTTGATTGCAAACGAGGCGACCTTTCACGAGACGGAACGGACCGTGACGGTGGACGACGGCGTCACCTTGCGTCAGCCGGGGATGCTCATCGTCGGTGAGTCGGCGATCTTCATGATCGATACCGGCGCCGCGTCGATCACCGACTCGAAGTTCGTGCTGCAACCGAACGAATTGCGCGGTACGGCACAAGTGCTCGATCGCAGCGGCGAAGGCGACATCAACGTCACGCGCGGCTCGTTCACTCGCTGCCCACCGGGCAACAACAATTGGCGGCTCACCAGCAGCTCGATGACCATCGAGGACGGCGCAAAGTTCGGCACCGCGAGGAATGCTGTGCTGCGCGTTAAGAACGTGCCGGTGTTTTACACACCGTACATTCGATTTCCGGTCACCAACGAGCGTATGAGCGGCTGGTTGTTTCCCGACGTTGCCTTCGGGGATGTGAACGGCACCGACATCGCCGCGCCGTACTACCTGAATCTCGCGCCGAACTACGATGCGACGATCACGCCGCGCTACATCTCTGAACGGGGCAACGATCTCGAAGGCGAGTTCCGCTACCTGTCGCCGTTTGGCCGGGGCTTCCTCGGAGGTGCGTACCTGTCGAAGGACGAACAATACAACGGCCAGTACTCGCGCACCGATTTCAACAATCTCGGGTTGCCGGGGCCGTTCGACCCGGCCGATCGCTGGTTGTTCGCCGCGAAACAATCGGGCAGCTTCGGCGCGTTGTCCACGGAAGTTAACACCACGAAGGTCAGCGACTACGACTACTTCCGCGATCTCGGCAGCAACCTCGCATCGTCGAGTCAGGTGCAGTTACAGCAGTACGCGGCGGTGACATATGCGCGCGGTGGACTCACAACCCGGCTCTGGGTACAGGATTTTCAGCGTCTCGATGTGGATGTGGTCGAGCCGTACCGGCGTTTGCCGGAGGTCGACGTCAACTACACGTCCACACTCTTCGGTCCGGCCGCGTGGTCGGTGGTGTCTTCGTGGGCGAGTTTTGATCGGCCGAACGGACAGTTCACCGGCATCCAGCAGATCAACGGCGATCGTTTGAACATCGAGCCACGCGTAAGCCTGCCGTTCGATTGGACGCCGGGGTTTCTGCACTTCACGGGTGGCTATCGATACACGCACTACAACCTCGACGATGTGCCGATCGGCACCGACGAGGAACCCGATCGGAAGATCTGGATGGGATCCGTGGACAGCGGTCTGTTCTTCGAACGCGAGTCCGAACTCTTCGGGGGTGGAATACAGACGTTGGAACCGAGGTTGTTCTATCTCTATCAGCAGTACCGCAATCAGAACAACTTGCCGCAGTTCGACGTCAGCGAGCTGTCGTTCACCTTCGACCAGCTGTTTCGCGACAACCGCTTCGCGGGTATCGACCGCATCGGCGACGCCAACCAGTTGACAGTGGCAGCGACGACGCGATGGTTGAATGCCGACACCGGCCTCGAGCGATTCCGCGCCAGTCTCGGCCAGATCTTCTATTTCGAGGATCGAAGGGTGACGTCGAGCGGCGTGATCACCGCCGACGATGTGCACAAGAGCTCGGCCTATGCCGGACAGATCGGTGCCACGATCAGCAGTGCACTGGCGTTCTTCACCAGCGCAACGTGGGACCCCAACGACGGCGAACTGAACGAGATCGGCTCGACGCTGCAGTATCGCGCCGACAACCGCCACATCTTCAACTTGAGCTACCGCCGTCGCGACGACATTCAGCCTTTGCTGAAACAAACCGACGCGTCGTTCTATTGGTCGTTGTTCCGTCAGTACGCGGTGATCGGGCGCTTTGCGTATGACCTCGAAGAGCATCGAACTATCGAGGCTTTCGGGGGTCTTGAATACAGTGATTGCTGCCTGCAGCTCCGGCTGATCGGCAGAAAGTTCCTTTCGACGCCGGGCAGCACCGTTACACCCGATGCCCAATCCGACGAAGGCATATTCATTCAGGTCGTGTTCAAAGGTCTGGCCAGCCTCGGCGGGCGGATCGATTCGATGATGCAATCCGGAATTCCCGGATATGTAGCGGAGGAGTTCTGATGTCGTTCAAGTGGTGGCTATGCGGCTTGCTGATGCTGAGCGCTTCAGCCGTGCACGCCGTGCCAAGGGATCTGGACTATGTCGTCGCTATCGTCGACGACGACGTCGTGCTCGCGACCGAACTCGTCAACAGGCTGTCGTCTGTCCGCAAGCAGATGATCGCGGCAAAGATGCCGATTCCGGCCGACGACGTGCTGTTCAATCAGATGCTCGAGCGACTGATCATGGAGGACATTCAGCTGCAGATGGGTCAGCGCGCGGGCGTGCGTGTCGACGACGAAACGCTGACCAACGCGCTAGAGGGGATCGCGAAGCAGAACAAGATGACGCTCGAGGAGTTCACCAGCGCCCTCGCACGTGACGGCATGGCGTATGGCGAGTTTCGCGACGAAGTCCGCCGCGAAATGATCATTCAGCGTGTGCAGCGCAACCGCGTGAACAGCCGGATCTATCTGTCCGACGAAGAGATCGACGCGTTCCTTGCTTCGCCGCTCGGCAAACGGACGTTGTCCGATGAATATCGCGTCGGCCACATTCTGATCGCGGTCGACGATGAAGCGTCACCGGCGACGATTGCGAAGGCGAGTCAGCTGGCCGATTCAATCTACCAACAGTTGCAGGGCGGCGCGGATTTCCGCCAGATGGCCATAGCGCACTCGTCGGATTCCCGGGCGCTTGAGGGCGGCGATCTCGGTTGGCGGAAAGCCGGTGAATTGCCGAGCCTGTTTGCCGAGCAGGTGTTCGCGCTCGGGGTGGGCCAGACAGCGGCGCCGATCCGAAGCGGCAGCGGTTTCCACATCGTACAGTTGTTGGAGAGGCGCGGTGCAGGTACGGAAGTGGTGGAACAAACGCTCGTGCGGCACATTCTCGTGAAGCCGTCCGAGATTCGCAGCGAAGCCGACACCCAGGCATTGATCCAGCAGATACACGACCGGATCGTGGCCGGTGAGGACTTCGCGGCGCTCGCGCGCCTGTATTCCGAAGACCCGGGTAGCGCGCTTGCGGGCGGTGACCTCGGCTGGTCCGAACCCGAGAAATTCGCGCAGGAATTCGGTGACATGATGAAGGAAACGCCAACGGGCAAGTTGAGCGAGCCGTTCCACACAAAGTTCGGTTGGCACGTACTGGAAGTGATGGACCGGCGTCAGCACGACATGAGCGAGGATGCACGTCGTAACCTCGCGATCCGCGTGCTGCACAATCGTCGCTACGAGGAGGAGCTGCAGGAATGGCTCAAGGAAATCCGCGACGAGGCATACGTCGAAATCCGTGTGACGAATGACGGCAAACCCAAACCGAGTGAATAAGAGCCAAGTGAATGAGAGCCGAGTGAATGAATGAACGCGCCGCTGGCACTGACTCCGGGTGAACCGGCCGGCATCGGGCCGGATCTTGCGGTCACGTGGGCGCAGCGGGCGCGTGATGTTTCGGTCGTCGCGGTAGCCGATCCCACTCTGTTGCGATCACGCGCGAAGCAACTCGGTATCGAGCTGACCATCGTCGAGTACCCCGGGCCCGTCACGCGCGCGCGCGGCGCGCTTTCCGTGCAGTCGGTTCGCTGCGGAGCGACAGCGGTAGCGGGCCAGCTCGACAGGCGCAATGTGCCGTATGTGCTGGAAACGCTAGCCGTTGCCGCAGATGGCTGCACCAACGGGACGTTCGCAGGCTTAGTCACCGGACCGGTGCAGAAATCGGTTATCAATGACGCCGGAATCGCCTTCTCGGGACACACGGAATTTCTGGCCGAACGCTGCGGAAGCGCTACGGTGGTCATGCTGCTGGTGGCGAACGACCTGCGCGTGGCGTTGGCGACGACGCACGTTTCGCTGGCCGAAGTGCCGGCCCTGATCACACGTCAGTTGCTCACGGACGTTCTGAACGTACTCATCGCCGACCTGCAGACGCGGTTTGCCATCGCGCGACCGCGAATTCTGGTTGCTGGCCTGAATCCGCATGCCGGCGAGGGCGGTCACCTTGGGCGCGAAGAGATCGACGTGATCGCGCCGGTGTGCTGCGCCTTTGCAGACCGCGGTGTCGTCGGACCTCTGCCGGCCGACACCCTGTTCACCCAACGGCAGCTTGCAGGGGCGGACGCGGTACTCGCGATGTACCACGATCAGGGTTTGCCTGTGCTCAAACACGTCGGTTTCGGCAACGCCGTGAACGTGACGCTGGGCTTGCCGATCGTTCGCACGTCGGTGGACCACGGCACCGCGCTCGATCTGGCCGGGCGCGGCGGCGCCGACATCGGCAGCTTCGTGGCGGCGATCGAACTCGCCGACAAACTCGCGCACTCGTGAGCCATCAACCCAGACGGCGCTTCGGCCAGAACTTCCTCAACAGCGAAGCCATCCTCGAAGCGATGGCGGAACGACTCGCGTACTCGCGTGCCGATCCCGTGCTCGAGATCGGTCCCGGCGAAGGCGCGCTGACCCGGCACCTGGTCGCGGCTTCGGATGACGTCACGGTGGTCGAGATCGACCGCGATCTGGTGGAAGTGCTGAAGCGGCGCTTTGCCGGCCTTCACATCATCGAAGCGGATGTGTTGCGTCTCGACCTGGCGCCGCTGATGACGCCCGGTAGGCGCGTCGTCGGCAACCTGCCGTACAACATCTCCACGCCGTTGCTGCTGCGCTTACTCGAACTACTGCCGCGAATTCGCGATCTGCATTTCCTGTTGCAGAAAGAGGTGGTCGATCGGTTGGGTGCCGCGCCGGGCAGCAAAGACTGGGGCCGGTTGTCGGTGCTGACGCAGTACAGTGCTGTCGTGCAGCCGCTGTTCGATGTCGGCCCCGAGAACTTCCGTCCACCGCCGAAAGTGATGTCTACATTCGTGCGCATCATCCCGCGACCGAATCCGTTGCCGCTGCGCTCGCGTGATGCATTGATCGACGTGTTACGCAATGCGTTCCAACAACGCCGTAAGACGTTGCGCAATGCACTACAATCCTTGAGCATCGATTGGAACCGGGTTGGTGTCGATCCGGGTATGCGCGCAGATGCCGTAGAGCTCGCAGGCTTTGTGGATCTCGCCAACTTCGTTGCGGAGCAACGTAAGCATGAGTGAGAAACGCCGCTTCGAAATCGATGTAGAGCCTCGCTACATCCCGCGCGAGTCCGACCCGGACGCGAAGCGCTGGGTATTCGCGTACACGATCACGATCCGCAATACAGGTGAAGTTGCTGCGCAGCTGAATCACCGGCACTGGATCATCACGAACGCCGACGGCGTGCGTCAGGAAGTGCGCGGCCGCGGCGTGGTGGGTGAAGAGCCGCACATCGAACCCGGCGCGTCGTTTCGATATACGAGCGCGGCAGTGCTCGAAACACCCGTTGGTTCTATGCAGGGACACTACGAGTTCGAGGCCGACAGCGGGGAACGCTTCCTCGTGCCGATCCCTGTGTTTTCGTTATCCGTTCCCAACCTGGTCCACTGATGCCTGCATACGCGATCGGCGATGTTCAAGGTTGTTACGATTCACTGCAGCGTCTGCTAGAAAAAATCGACTTCGACGAAAAAAGAGACGTCCTCTGGTTCGTCGGCGATCTGGTCAATCGCGGTCCCGCTTCGCTTCCCACGCTGCGTTTCGTGAAGGACCTCGGTGATCGAGCGGTCACAGTGCTAGGTAATCATGACCTACATCTTTTGGCGGCAGCGGCCGGACAACGTGCACCGAAATCGGGCGATACGATGACTCAGGTTCTTAAAGCGCCCGATCGTGACGCGCTGATCGACTGGCTTCGCCGCCGACCTTTGCTCCACATCGACGAACAGCTGGGATTCGCGATGGTTCATGCCGGTGTTCCGCACATCTGGGACTTCGACATCGCGATGGAGCGCGCGCGCGAGGTACAGAGATGGCTGGCCGGAGACGACTCTGGCGCGTTGCTTGCAGAGATGTATGGCAACTACCCCGCGTGCTGGAGCGACGGGCTGAAAGGAATGGAACGGATGCGCTCAATCATCAACTATCTGACTCGCATGCGGCTCATCGATGCTGTTGGCGTTCTCGAGTTGACTTATGACGGTGCGCTGGAAGGTATGCCGCGCGGCTACGACGCGTGGTTCGACTTCTACCGTGCGAAGCGTCCGCGTCTGCCGCTCGTGTTCGGCCACTGGGCCGCCATCAATGGCGAGTGTGACGTTGAAGACATGTACGCGTTGGATACGGGTTGTGTATGGGGCAACAGGCTCACCGCGCTGCGCCTCGAAGATCGTGAACGGTTTTCCGTCGATTCGGTCGAATGAAAGTGAGGTAACTGCGTCGACTAATTGACACAGGTGTGACGGAGTTAACTGGCGCTTCGGTGTGCGGTGTACTACGGTTGTAGATAGGCGCACCAGGCGAGGGACTCACGGCAGGGCGCCGCAGTGTGAGACCTCCGTCATGTGGATCGATCCCCTGGTCGATCGTTTACATGGAGGAGAACACATGGGCGTTTTCGAGCACTACCGCAGTCGTTACGACGCATCTCAGGAAGAGCGGTACTCGCTGAAGGAATTCCTAGAGATTTGCCGAGCCGATCCCACTGCTTACGCAACGGCAGCTGAAAGATTGCTGTTGGCAGTAGGAAAACCCGAGTTTGTCGACACCTCGAAGGATGCCCGCCTGTCGCGGATATTCTCCAACAAGGTGATCAAGCGGTATCCCGCGTTCGACGAGTTCTACGGCATGGAAGACGCGATCGAGCAGATCGTTTCGTTCTTTCGGCACGCCGCGCAAGGATTGGAAGAGCGTAAGCAGATTCTGTATCTGCTAGGCCCCGTCGGCGGCGGCAAATCATCCCTGGCAGAACGCCTGAAAGCGCTGATGCAGCGCATGCCGTTTTATGCGATCGAAGGTTCGCCGGTGAATGAATCGCCGCTTGGTCTGTTCGATCCTTCGGAAGACGCCGGCATCCTTCAGGACGACTACGGCATTCCGCGGCGTTATCTGCGCAGTGTCATGTCGCCATGGGCGGCGAAGCGCCTCAAGGAATTCGGCGGCGATATTTCGCAGTTCAGAGTGGTGAAGCTCTACCCGTCGATACTCGACCAGATCGCGATCGCAAAAACGGAACCGGGCGACGAGAACAACCAGGACATTTCCGCTCTGGTAGGCAAGGTCGACATCCGCAAACTCGAGGAGTTCGAACAGAACGACCCCGATGCTTACAGCTACTCCGGCGCGCTGTGCAAAGCAAACCAGGGGTTGATGGAATTCGTAGAGATGTTCAAAGCACCGATCAAGGTGCTGCATCCGTTGCTGACGGCCACCCAGGAAGGCAACTACAACGGCACTGAGGCGATCGGCGGAATTCCGTTCGACGGCGTCGTGTTGGCGCACTCCAACGAAGCCGAGTGGCAGAACTTCAAGTCCAACAAGAACAACGAGGCGTTCATCGACCGCGTCTATATCGTGAAGGTGCCGTACTGCCTGCGCGTGTCGGAAGAAGTGAAGATCTACGAGAAGCTGATCAACGGCTCGTCGTTGAGCAAAGCGCCGTGCGCGCCGGACACGATGCGCATGCTTGCGCAGTTTTCCGTGCTGACGCGCCTCAAGGAGCCGGAAAACTCGAACCTGTTCTCGAAGATGCGCGTGTATGACGGTGAGAACCTCAAAGACACCGACCCGAAAGCGAAGACGTTGCAGGAATACCACGACGCCGCCGGCGTAGACGAAGGCATGCAAGGTCAATCGACGCGTTTCGCGTTCAAGATCCTGTCGAAGGTGTTCAACTTCGACGCGAGCGAAGTCGCGGCGAACCCCGTACATCTGATGTACGTGCTCGAGCAGCAGATCGATCAACAGCAGTTCCCGGAAGACACGCGCAATCGCTATCTTGGATTCATCAAGGAATACCTTGCGCCGAAGTACATCGAGTTCATCGGCAAGGAAATTCAGACGGCCTATCTCGAGTCGTATTCCGAATACGGCCAGAACATC
>CAZLDA010000059.1:0-11510 GCA_964557875.1 uncultured Pseudomonadales bacterium
GCGCCTGATATACCGCGGCCGGCACCTCGATCATCACGCCGATCTCCGGCATCCGCACGCCGATGCCCTCTTCGACCACTTCCGTATACGCGCGGCGGATCAGCAACCGCGCGTCGGTGACTTCCTTCGCGCTCGAGATCATCGGGAGCATGATGCGCAGCCGGTTGCTGAGTCCCGCACTCGATTTGATCATCGCGCGCACCTGCGCGAGGAAAATCTCCGGGTGATCGAGCGTGACGCGGATGCCGCGCCAGCCGAGGAACGGGTTGTCTTCCTTGATCGGGAAATACGACAGCGCCTTGTCGCCGCCGATGTCGAGCGTGCGCATCGTCACCGGGTGCGGATTGAACGCCTCCATGTGCTCTCTATAGATGACGCGCTGCTCTTCTTCGGTGGGAAAGCGGTCGAGCGTCATGAACGGCAGTTCGGTGCGGAACAGTCCGATACCTTCGGCGCCGCGGTCGAGCGAGCGCGATACCTCACCGATCAAGCCGATGTTCACCCACAGCTGAACGCGCCGGCCGTCGCGCGTCACGCACGGCGCATCGCGCAACTCTTCGAGTTCCTCGGCGAACTCGCGCTCTTCCTCCATCAGATCCTGGTAGTGGTTCACCAGGTGCGTCGACGGATTCACGAACACGTGACCGAGGAAGCCGTCGAGAATCAGCGGCAGACCATCGACGCCGAACAGCGGCAGATCGAGCGCGCCCATCACCGTGGGGATATCGAGCGCGCGCGCCATGATCGCGACATGCGAGTTGCCTGAACCGCGCTGCGACACGACACCCTTCAGTTTGTCCGGCGGAATCTCGGCGATCATCGCGGGCGTCACTTCCTCGCCGACCAAAATGGTGTGATCGGGGAAGTGCACCTTTTTCTGCCGCAGATCCTGCATGTACGCGAGCACGCGCTGGCCGAGCTCTTTCACGTCGGCGCCGCGCTCGGACAGATACGAATCCTCCATGCGCTCGAAACTGCGCACGTGCTCCATGATCACCTGCCGCAACGCGCCCTGCGCCCATTGGCCGTTTCGGATCACTTCGCGCACTTCGCCGGCGATAGCGGAGTCATCGAGCATGTGCAGGTACGCGTCGAACAGCGCGAGTTCTTCGGGCGGCAACGACTGAGCGAGTTGCTTGCGGATGTCGAGGATGTCTTCGCGTACGGTGGTGATCGCGCGATCAAACACCATCAACTCGACCGTAACGTCGTCCGCTTCGCGATCCGGCACGCTTTCGAGAATCGCCGTCGGATGAATCACCACCGCGGTGCCGAGACAGATTCCCGGCGCACCCGGCACGCCGATGAAGCGCGAGTCCTGCAATTCCGACGGACCGTCGCTCAGATGCGCGAAGTCGCCTGTGGCTTCCGCATGCGCAACCACGCCCGCAAGCTGCGCCGATAGCGTGACGAGAAACGCTTCTTCGCTTTCATCGAAGCGGCGCCGGTCGCGCTGTTGAACCACCAGCACACCGAGCACGCGACGCTGCTGGATGATCGGTACGCCAAGGAACGAGTGGAACGGTTCTTCGCCGATCTCGGGTAAATAGTGGAAGCTTGGGTGGCGGGTAGCATCTTCGAGGTTCAACGGTTCGGCGCGGGTACCGACGAGCGCCACCAGACCCTGACCCCGTTCGAGGTACAGGTGTCCGACGGCGTCCTTGTTCAGACCTTCCGTGGCGACGAACAGAAACCGGTCGCGCGCCGGATCGACCAGATAAATCGAGCACACTTCGGTGCCCATCGCTTCACGTACGCGAGCAACGATGACGTCGAGCGCGTGACGGAACGTCGGCGCCGAATTGACGTCCTGAACGATGCTGCGCAGGGTATCGAGCATTTGAGTCGCTTGTCCTTTAGCGGCGAGCGGCTACGACTAATCTTGGCGCAAGTTCCTTGAGTGCCTGTCTATACACGTCACGCTTGAATTCGACCACCTGACTGACAGGGTACCAGTAGCTCACCCAGCGCCAATCGTCGAACTCCGGCTTTCCGGACCGCGTCACACAAACGCAGTCGTCGCTCGCGATCATCCTCAGCAGAAACCATTTCTGCTTCTGACCTTTGAAGTCCGGCGCCGAGTTGTAGCGGCGCAGGCGTTTCGGCAATCGATAGCGAAGCCAGCCGGTGGTGCACGCGAGAATCTTCACGCAATGTTCTTCGAGCCCGACTTCTTCGTGGAGTTCACGATACAGCGCGTCTTCAGGCGTTTCGTCTTCGTGAATCCCCCCCTGCGGGAACTGCCACGCATCGTGCCCGCCGATGCGGCGCGCCCAAAGCACCTGACCGCGGTCGTTGGCGACCACGATACCGACATTCGGTCTGAATCCGTCGGCGTCGATTACGCTGTCGATCTCTGTGTGCATGCGAGGGATTGTTCCACAGAGGTTCTGCACTAGTCGACTTCGATAAGGGGCGAGTGACGGATAGTCGATGCGCTGGACTCGCTCGAGCCATCCTTGGTCGCTCGCGTTTGGCCATCCATGGCCAAACACGGTCCAGCTCATCGACTTCCCGCCACTCGCTCTGCCTGGAATTCGGAACGTGCGACTCCGAGTAACTAGTACGAGTAAGAGGTGGCCATCGAGACGTTGAGACCCGCGTTCAAAGAACGTGCATCAACCGCGCAAAAACACGCACTTCAGGTATTCGCTTTCGGGAATCAGCGGATGGATCGGGTGATCGGGCGGCATGCTGCCGCGGCCGACCACCATCAGGTCGCGCCGTGCCTGACGCGCGCCCGCGCGGATGATGCCGAGGTGCGTTTCGGCGTCGAGTTGCGATGAACACGAACACGTCACCAGCAGTCCGCCGGGTGCAAGACAGCTGATCGCGGCGCGGTTGAGATGTCGGTAGAGCGCGGTTGCGCCTTTCAGGTCTTTGCGCCGCTTCACCAATGCGGGGGGATCGAGGATCACGATGTCGTACTTCTCGCCGTGATCCTTGAGGAAGTCGGGCACGTCGGCACGCACGGCTGTCACCTTTTCACCCACTGCGTTGCGCTGCGCGTTCGTACGCGTCGCGGCCACGGCGGCTTCCGACGAGTCGACGCACACCACGCGGCTTGCGCCGCGCAAGGCCGCGCGAATGCCCCATCCACCGACGTAGCTATACAGGTCGAGTACCCGGGCACCGCGATACAGCTGCGGGAAGCGCGAACGGTTGTCCGCCTGGTCGAAGAACCAACCGGTCTTCTGTCCTTCCGCCAGGTTCACCTCGAACGTCGCATCGCCCTCGATCACCACCGCTTGTGGATTGCCGCGTTTGACGTCCACGTAAGCCGGCAAGCCTTCCGCAACGCGAGCGCTGTTGGTGTTCTTCACGACGAGCGTCGCCGGTGCGACGAGCGAGTCGATGGCGGCGACCACGCGATCGAGCGTCGCCTCCATGCCCCACGTCGAGGTTTGGATGACGCAGGCGTCACCGTAGCGGTCGACTACCAGACCAGGCAGCTCGTCACCTTCGCCGTACACCCACCGATAGTGCGGCAGCGGGTACTGCCGATCGCGCCAGCTCAACGCGCGTTCGAGGCGGCGGGCGATCAACGCATCGTCGATCGGTTCGTCGCGGCTGAGCAGCCGCACCGCGATCAGATTGGCGGGATTTGCGTGGCCGTGTCCTACGAGCCCACCGGCGCTGTCGACGACACGTACCGTTGCACCGGGTGTAAGACCCTTCAGCGGCGTCGCCGCCACATCGATCTCGTTCGAATACACCCACGGATGACCGCGCTTCGCGCGGCGGTCGTGTCCGGATTTCAGTTTGAGACTGTCCATGGTCTTTCTATGGGGATGGGGGCCTACACCGAATCGAAGCAAGGGGTTAATCGGCTATTATGCGGGCAACCCTTGCCCTCGGACACACCATGGCATCCGGCAAGAACCGGTTGGCCGATGAAACGAGCCCGTATCTGCTGCAACACGCAGACAATCCCGTCGATTGGTATCCGTGGTCTCCCGACGCTCTTACCAAGGCGCGCAACGAGAACAAGCCGATCCTGTTGTCGATCGGCTACTCGGCTTGCCATTGGTGTCACGTCATGGCGCACGAGAGCTTCGAAGACGAAACCACCGCGAAGACCATGAACGAGCTGTGCGTGAACATCAAAGTGGATCGCGAGGAACGGCCTGATCTCGACAAGGTGTATCAGACGGCGCACCAGCTGCTGACGCAGCAAACCGGCGGTTGGCCGCTGACGATGTTCCTCGATCCGAAAACGTTGATTCCATTTTTCGGCGGCACCTATTTTCCGAAGACGCCGCGTTATCAGTTGCCGGGCTTCGTCGATCTGATGCTGCGCGTCTCGCAGGTGTTCCGCGATCAGCGCGACGAACTCGCGGCGCAGGGCACGAAGCTCGCGAACGTGTTCGGCAATCTGAATCCGGCGGCGGCGGCCGGACAGCTCAAAGACGACGTATTGCTCACCGCCGCGCGCGATCAACTCGCGTCGCAATACGACGCGCGCGAAGGCGGCTTCGGCACGTCACCGAAGTTCCCGATGCCGACCACCATCGAACGGTTGTTGCGACACTGGGCATACACCGGCCGCACGCTCAAGAAGGGGCTGCCGAAGGACCGCGAAGCGCTCGAGATGGCGATGATCACGCTCACGCACATCGCGCGCGGCGGCATCTTCGACCACGTCGGCGGCGGCTTCTGCCGCTACTCCACCGATCAGCGCTGGATGATTCCGCACTTCGAAAAGATGCTGTACGACAACGGCGCGCTGCTCTCCGTATACGCAGATGCACTCGCAATCGGTCCCGATCCGCTGTTCGATCAGGCGGTGCGGCAAACCGCCGAGTGGCTGATGCGCGAAATGCAGCATCCCGACGGCGGCTACTTCAGCGCAATCGACGCCGATTCCGAAGGAGAAGAAGGCAAGTTCTACGTCTGGCGCCGCGACGAGATCAAACGCCTGCTCACAGCCGACGAATACCTGATCGTCGAAACGCTGTACGGGCTCGACAAGCCGGCGAACTTCGAAGGCAAGTGGAACCTGCATCGCAGCGACGCGTGGCACGCGGTGATCGAGCGGCTGTCCGTTCCGCGCGACGAGGCCGATGCGTTGCTCGCGAGCGCGCGCACGAAATTGTTCGTCGCGCGCAGCAAACGCATTCCGCCCGGCAAGGACGACAAGGTACTGACGGCGTGGAACGGCATTGCGATTCGCGGCATGGCAAAAGCCGGTCTCGTGCTCAACGAACCCAGGTGGATCGAATCCGCAACGCACGCGGCGGATTTCATCGCGAAGCGAATGGTCATCGATGGACAGCTGTACGCGACGTGGCGCGACGGACAAGCGCGTCATCGCGCCTATCTCGACGACTACGCGAACCTGCTCGACGGTTTGCTCGCGCTGCTGCAGGTGCGTTGGCGCGATGCCGACGCTCGCCTCGCGAAATCGCTGGCCGACACCGTGGTGGCGCGTTTCTACGACAACGACGGCGGCGGCTTCTACTTCACAGCGAACGATCACGAGCAGCTCATTCACCGTCCGAAGCCGTCCAACGACGACGCGATGCCGCCCGGCAACGGCGTGCTCGCGCGGGCGTTGAATCTGCTCGGACATCTGCTCGGCGAAGCGCGTTATCTCGAAGCTGCAAGCGGCACGTTGAAATGGGCGCGCGCGGCGATGGAACAATATCCGGCCGGCCACAGCACGATGCTCTCTGCGCTCGAAGACGAAATCCATCCACCGGAGCTGGTCATCGTCAGAGGTCCACGCGCCGAACTCGAAAACTGGCTGCGTCCGGTGCGCAGCGGATTCCGGCCGTGGCGACACGCGTTCGGCATTCCGTACGAAGAAGTCGGCGTAATGCCGGGATACCTGCCGCGGCTCGTCTCGGCGGAGAAACAGCGGCAATGCTCCGCGTATGTCTGTCGCGGTCTGTCGTGTTCGTTACCGATTCATTCGCAAGCGGATCTCGCGGCCGCACTCAAGACCGAAGGCAACGACAAGTGACGCTGCGGGTGATCGGCGCCGGATTCGGCCGCACCGGGACGCTGTCGCTCAAACTGGCTCTGGAGCAGCTCGGATACGGTCCGTGTTATCACATGACCGAAGTCTTCAAGAATCCTGCCGCATCGCAGTGGTGGGTAGACGCCGCCGACGGCAATCCGGACTGGAACAAGATCTTTCAAGGCTACAACGCGTGCGTCGATTGGCCGGCCGCCACGTTCTACGCAACACTCGCAGACGCGTTTCCCGACGCCAAAGTCATTCTCACGCAGCGCGATCCGGAAGCGTGGTTCAAGTCGACGCAAGCAACGATTTTTCCTCGAGCGACACCGCCCGACAACGATGTGCCGTTCGACCAGCTGTTTCGCAAGATCGTCGGACGACTGTTCGACTACCGCATGCGCGAGCACGATCACGTCATCGACGTTTTCAACAGGCACAACGCGGAAGTGCGTCGACGCATCGCACCGAACCGTTTGCTCGTTTACGAAGTCGAGCAGGGGTGGGAACCACTCTGCCGATTCCTCGATGTCGCGATTCCGAATGGTCCGATGCCGAAAGAGAATTCGACTGAGGAGTTTCGCAAGAACTTCGGACCTAAGCCGCCAAGTTGATCCATCCGCGTCGCGTCAGTTCCGTCTCCACACGGTTGCCTGCAACGCAACCATCTGATCTACTCGCCGCCGCTCGATTCAACCGCTACACGGAGCCACCCATGACGACGTTCATGTTCATCGAAAAGGGACATACCCCCCATCGGCAGGACATGAACCTCCATGCGAACGTTGAATCTGGGAATCCTGGCTCATGTAGACGCGGGTAAGACGAGCCTCACCGAGCGACTCCTCTACGAAACCCACGTCATCGACGCGATCGGCAGCGTCGACGAGGGCACCACACAGACCGACACACTCGACCTCGAACGCCAGCGCGGCATTACGATCAAGGCCGCCGTGGTGTCGTTCGTCGTCGGCGACGTCACGGTCAATCTGATCGATACACCTGGGCATCCGGACTTCATCGCGGAGGTCGAGCGCGTGCTGAACGTACTCGACGGCGCGGTGCTCGTGATTTCCGCGGTGGAAGGCGTGCAGGCGCAGACGCGCGTGCTGCTGCGAACGCTCGAACGACTGCGCATTCCAACGGTGCTGTTCGTGAACAAGATCGATCGGCGTGGCGCGAACGCCGACCGCACACTGCGCGCGATCGCCGAGAAGCTGACGCCCTCGATCGTTGCGATGGGATCGGTGCGAGACCTTGGGACGCGCGACGCGGCTTTCGAACCGTACGACGGCTCCAACCCTGCATTCCGGGTGCATCTCGCCGAAATGTTGGCCGACCACGACGACGCCGTACTCGCCGCGTACATCGAGCATCCCGATCGCCTGCCGTATGAATCCCTTTACAGCGCACTCGCCCTGCACACCGCACACGGCCGGGTGCATCCAGTCTTTTTCGGATCGGCGATCACGGGCGCGGGAGTAGGACGCTTGATTGCAGCCGTAACCGAGCTGCTGCCGAGAGACAACGGCGAGACGGAGGTGCCCGTCTCGGGCGTGGTGTTCAAAGTGGATCGCGGGCCTGCTGGCGAGAAGATCGCATACGTCCGGCTGTTCACGGGCGCCGTGCAGGTTCGGGACCGCGTGCGCGTGGGCGACGCCGAACGGATCATCACGGCAATCCGGGTATTCGAAGCAGGCGCCGCGCCGGCACGAGACTCCGTTGGTGCGGGCCGAATCGCAAAACTGTACGGGCTGGGCGACGTGCGGATCGGCGACACCATCGGCGCACCGCGATCGTTCGCCGAGCGGCATCACTTCTCGCCGCCGACGCTGGAAACGGTGATTGCGCCACGCCACCGACACGAGAAGGGCGCATTACAGGCGGCTCTCGCTCAATTGGCGGAACAGGATCCGCTGATCAATCTGCGTCAGGACGACATCCGAAACGAACTCTACGTCTCGCTGTATGGCGAAGTGCAAAAGGAAGTCCTTCAGCAGACGCTGGCGAACGACTTCGACATCGACGTCGAGTTTCGCGAAACGACGCCGATTTGCATCGAACGGCCGATCGGCACTGGCGCCGCGCTCGACGTCGCGCCGTATCCGTTCATCGCAACCGTGGGTTTACGCGTCGAGCCCGGGCCAACCGACTCCGGCATCGCGTATCGCCTCGAGTATCCGTTCGGCGCCCTGCCCGTCTCCTTTCACACGGCGATCGAAGACGCGGTGCACGTCACGTTCAAGCAAGGTCTCTATGGCTGGCCCGTCACCGATTGCATCGTCAGCGTCACTCACTGCATTCGATTGCGCGACTTCGGCGCCAGCACCGCAGCTGAGCATCGCAACCTGACGCCACTCGTGCTCATGGCTGCGCTCGCACGCGCGGGAACCACCGTCTGCGAGCCGATCCAGACGTTTCGTCTCGAGTTCCCCGCCGATGCGTCCAGCGCGATGGCTCGCTTGCTCGCGCGCCTGGGCGCCATCCCGCTGACGACGCAGTCGAGGGGAAGTCTGGCGGTCGTCGAGGGTGATGTCCCGGCTGCGCACGTTCACGCGCTGCAACAGCAGTTGCCAGCGGTCGCGCGCGGCGAAGGCGTGCTCGAAACGCGCTTCGGCGGCTACCGTCCGATCCACGGCCGCGCACCGAGCCGGGCGCGCACCGATTCGAACCCGCTGAACCGCAAGGAGTATCTGTTGCACGTGAAGCGTCGGGTAGCGCTGGGGGAAAAGCGCCCATGACCACGCACTCGTGGATGGCTACAGCGAACGCGCCGGCATCCTCTCGTGCCGTCGCGCTCTATGGCTCAAACCAGCAGCGCCGCCACGAATATGCCGATCATCGAAAACGCGACGGCGAGTTTGACGACCACTCCGACGAGCAACCCCACACCGGTCGCCAGCCCGACGCGACCGGCGCGTTGCAGATTGCGCATCGCGATGAACTCGCCGATCGCAGCACCGATGAACGGCATGAACAGCACGCCCCACAAGCCGGTGAACACGCCTACCACCGTGCCGATCGCCGCGCCGCTCACGGCAAGCGGGCTCGCGCCGAGTCGCTTGGCACCGAGACTGCCCGCCACGAAGTCGCACACGATGCTGATCAACGCAAGCAAACCGATCACGCCGAGCGTCCACGCCGACACGCGGCTCCAATCGTCGATCCACGCGCCCAGCACCGCGCCCGCGAAGATCAGCATTGCACCCGGAATCACAGGCAACACGGTTCCGACGACACCCGCCGCCATCAACACCGCTACGAGAACCCACAGCGCGATCGTCACGCGCGCTCGAGATAACTCTGGAACACGCCCACGTGAACCAGCGCCGCATCCGCGGAGTTCGGCCAGAGATCTTCGCTTCGAAACCGCACGTCGTACGTCGGCTCGTCGGCCGCTTCGACGCCGTGCGCATGCGCGTCAGGAAATGGATACACGGGCGATTCGCTCACCACCACACCCGTCTTGCCGCGAATGTAGCCGGGCATGCGGATGTGCCCAGGAACGTAGTCGCTGCGCACCTTAACGCGGTCGCCGGGAACGAACCGTTGCCGGGATGCGACGTTGGATCTTCCGGGCGCGCTTGGTGTGGCAATCGGAAACGCACCTTGCGCGCGCCGATCGAGTTCTTCCCGGGTGACGATGCCCTTCTCCACACACAGTGTCGCGAGGCTGGTGAGCGAGCGCTCGTAGTAGCTCGCCGAAAGATAGTGACGCGGCTCCATCCGTTCGATCGCATGCCGGTATTCGTCCATGTTGAAGATGCCGAGGCGCACCGCAAGCGAATACAACGCGTTGACGCGCCTCTCCCACGGCTCGTGAAACACCTGGGCGTCGAGTGCATATCGCACCCGACCAAAACCCTGTTTGCCGCCGAGGTCGTGCATGCCGTCCACGATCGTGCCTCCTATAACCGCGCCACGCCGATCATCGAGTCTTTCGTAACGATCTGCGCGAGCTGCGACTCGCTCCAGCCCGCCGTATGCGACGGACGTAGCGGCAACACCATGTAGCGGGTATCGGCCGTGGTATCCCACACGCGAATCTCCACGTCCGGCGCGAGATCGAGCCCCATCTCGCTCAAGACAGTGCGCGATTGACGCACGATGCGCGCGCGGTACTCGAGATCTTTGTACCAGTCCGGCGGCAACCCGATGATCGTGAACGCGGTGCAGGAACACAGCGTGCAGCAGATGACGTTCTGCACAGTTGGTGTGTTCTCGAGTACAACGAGATGACGATGGTGCGCCGGCATGCTGACGCCGAGTTCCGCGACGGCGTTGCGACCGTTCGTGAGCAGCCGTTGTTTGAACGCCGCGTCGCTCCATGCCTTCGCCACCACACGCGCGCCGTTCTCCGGAATCCACGTTTCTTCGGTGAGATGCTCGAACTCTTCGATGACTTCGGCGGGTTTGAAGCCGCGCTCGTCGAACGCGGCCTGAATGGCGTCGACGCGCTGCTCGATCGTTGCGATGTTCGGATGCGTGTCGTTGCGATCGGCCATCACTGTTCTTGGTTCCCGAAGATGTTGAGGATTGTACGGCGCGTGCAGATGTACGGTCACTTGTGGGATGCTCCTGGCTCAATTGACGATGAGGGCGTTGAGTGAGCCAACCCGCAGACTTACTCGCGCCCCGCGCGGGCGACCCGATCGTCGACCCAATCGCTGATCCGAACACCGAAGCAGCGCCGCGCACGTTTCAGTTCGGCAGTCGTTACACGCACTATGCGCTCGGCATACTGCTCGGGGTCGGCACGTTCAACATCATCGACCGCACCGTGGTGAATCTGCTGCTGGTGCCGATCGGCAAGGATCTGCAGCTCTCCGATACACAACTGGGACTGTTCGCGGGTACGGCGTTCGGCATCTTCTACGCGATCGCGCAAATCCCGATTGCGCGATTCGCCGATCGCAAACCGCGCGGCCGCATCATTTCGATGGCGCTCGCGTTCTGGAGTGCGATGACGCTGCTGCAGAGTTCGGTCACCGGATTCCTGACGCTGGCACTGACACGCGCGGGTGTCGCCATCGGCGAAGCGGGCAGCGGTCCGGCGTCGATGTCGATGCTCGCGGATCTCTTTCCGCCGGAACGCCGCACGCGAGCGTTCGCGATTCTCGCGGCCCAAGCGCCTATCGGCGCCGCCATCGGCGCGCTCGTTGCAGGCTTCGCGCGCGAAGCGCTGGGATGGCGCGGCGCACTGATGCTCGTCGGCATTCCAGGACTCGTCTTCGCAGTCGTCGTCTGGCGCACATTACGCGAACCGACGCGCGGCTGGTTCCAGAGCGGCCCGGCAGATCCGCCGGCGGATTTGAGAGAGACGCTGCGCTTCCTGCTCGGCTTGCCCGCCTTCCGTCACACGCTTGCCGCCTACACGATTCTCGTCACGGTGGCCGGCGCGCAAAGCTTCGACGCGGTGTATCTCGAGCGCGTCTTCGGCTTCGCACCGACGGAAATCGGCACACTGTTCTTCGCCGCAGGACTGCTGTCGATGATCGGCTACTACCTGGCCGGTTGGCTGTGCGATCGCATGACGGTTCGCGATGCG
>CAZLDA010000060.1:0-11416 GCA_964557875.1 uncultured Pseudomonadales bacterium
TGTTCACCGGAAGCGCGCTGCTCGGCCTCCTCGAAGTAGTACTGCATTCGGTAATCGACTACTCCAAATGCGAACGCTGGATCGGCTTCCACCAGGACCAGGCCCTGCACGTCGCGTGCAAGGTAGGCTATTGCTTCTTTGTCTGAACGCATTCGAGAGCGGCATACGATGAACATCACCGGCATCGACCACATCTATCTGACCGTCAGGGACTTCGCGCGGTCCGAGCAGTTCTACGATCAAGCGATGCAGGCGCTCGGCTTCAAGAAATCCGACGAGTGGATCGCCGACGAGCCGCACGCGCATTACCTGCGCCCCACGTTGCAGCTTTCGCTGCGCCCCGCACGCAGCAGCGCGCCCCACGATTCGTATGCCGCGGGCCTGCACCATCTTTGTCTGCAGGCAGCGACAAAGGCCGACGTCGACGAGGCGTATCAGGCGCTCACCGCACTCGGGATCGGCGCGACGAAGCCGGCGCTGTACCCCGAATACAACCCGGAGTACTACGCGACGTTCTTCGAAGACCCCGACGGCATCCGGCTCGAGATCGTCGGCCGCACCGGTACGCGCAAGATGCTGGCCGAGCGTTGGCACGAGTTCACCCGATTCCTGAATCCCTGGGCGGATTGACGACCCGGTATGGCCGAGCGAATCCACCACGTCAGCGAAACCGGGGCGATCGTGCGATTCGAACCGCGCGCCGATGCCGAAGGACGTTTGCGGGTATGGGCAATAGGCGAATCGCGTTTGCACAACTATCTGCTGCCGCGCGATTGCCCGCGCGTCACTTACTACACGACTGCGACCACCTCCGAGCGCGACCGGCGCGCGTTCTTCACCGTCTCCGATACGCAGTCGGTAGTCGCCATAGAACACCGCTGGTTGCCCGCGGTATCGAGCACCCGCCTGCACGTCTACGAATTCGACGCCGGCGATTTCGTGCTCGAAGACGAGATTGCTGCCTATTACGTGTCCACGCGCGCGGCTGTCCCGATCGCACATCGCGAGGTAGCCAACCCGTTGGTGGAATTGTCTGCGCGCCGCGTCGAACTGCGCGTGGTGTCGTCGTTGTGGCCGCTACGCGACGCGGTAGTGGCATCCACGCTCGGCTTTTCCATTATACGAATGCGCAACGCCCAACCGCGCGACGCTCTCGCGGCCGATGCCTGACTACGGACAGGTTGCTTCGTCCGGCGAGTAACAATGCGGCCTATCGCTGCTCGTACACGCGAGACTTCCCGATGGACACACGAGTCCCTCCGTGCACGTCTGTCCCGCGCTGGCTGAGTAGCAACCGCGACCGAACTGTCCATCGCACTTGGCCGTTCCCGTCATGCAGACCGGTGCCACTTCCGGAGCCGTGGTAGTGCCCTCCAGTTGGTGCTCGATGTGCGGCGACCTGGTCGAACATGCCCCGACCCCCAGCGCGCCGGCGACCACCAGAATCAGCAGTCCGCGGCTCCGCCCTTTCGTACGTCCGTACATGTTCCTCTCCATTGAGTGAAGCCGAGACGATGGTCGTCGCAGGGCTGCTGGGCGACAACGACACGCATCCGGAGAATGGCGTAGGACGGTGCCTACGGTCTGACAACAGCACCGCAAACTCCCGCTGCGAACGTGATGCGAACGCCCGCTTCAAGAAATCGCTCGAGTGAATCGTTACGTTCCTGATACGCCGTGAGGGAAGCGCACTGGCGGGGGAGCCCAAACCTCCGAATTCCTACACGTACGTATCGCGTGAACCTACAGGATCGCGCGGCAAGTGCACGCACAGTTCAATGACACGGATGGTGGTCGCGGGTACGGACGGATGAAGCAGAAGGCGCGCCTCGGGTAGGCCCATGCATGCGGCGGTGTTCTTCATCACCACTGCGCGGTCGGGCACCCAGTGGGTTGCCGCCGCACTGGCGCACAACTTTGGCCATTCACTTTTGGTGGCGCATGAGCCAGTCGGCTATGCCTACCGGCCCAAGATCTTCCTGCGGGCGCACGATCGTCTGGAAGAGTTGCGCACACAGCCGCAAGTCGCAAGACACCTCGACGAGATCCATCGAATCCTGCAGACGAAGACTTACGTGGAGGTCGGATTCCCGTGCTTCGCCTTGGCTCCTCTTCTACTGACTGAGTTTGGCGAGCGATTGCGCATCGTCCAACTCGTCCGCCATCCGGTAAGGGTCGCCGCTTCTGTGGTCACGCATCGCTGGTACCAGAACTCTCGTAGCGACAGCCTGTCGGAAGACATCGAGCTTGCGCCCAGCGATCAGGGTGTACTGCAAAAGCACTACGCCCACCGATGGCAGTCGATGACGCCCTATGAGAAGGGTCTGTTCTACTGGACGGAGGTTCATGAATTTGCACGAGAGGTGAACGTCCGATTCACCACAGTGCCATTTCACACCGCGCGGTTCGAGGACCTCATCTTCGATCAGTCGGCGCGCGCAAACTTCACGGCGTTCATCGGCGTGCAAAACGTGCCTCGTTGGGGGAGCTTCGCCAATACCCACGTCGATCACTATCGCCTGCGCACCGCGCAGCGAATCAACCTCTCCTCGACGATCCGCCATACCAAGGTGGTCGAATTGAGCAGACGTTACGGGTACGACCTGACCGGCGTGAGCCGTGAATCGATCCGAGCGCGATACGAAAATCCGGTGGAACGTCGACTACTCGAGCGCGTCAAAAGTCGGATCGAGCGATTTGTGGGTCCGGGTCCGGACACGCATCTGCGGCATAAGCGCTGACGAAACAGACTGGTTCCGCATTGGATGGATCCGTTTTGAGTGCGGGCCCGCCACACTCGAACCCCACACTAACTCCACTCCTGGCATCCGCGTGTTCTCGCGGCTTCGCTCACTGTATCGTTGCGACCGTGAAACTCGATGCGGAGACAACATGATCCTCGACCATCTGACCGTTTCGGTATCGAGCTTCGACCGTTCGAAGGCGTTCTACGAGCGTGCCCTGGCACCGCTTGGCATTACGGTGATCATGCAGTTCGACGGTTTCGCGGGCATGGGCAAAGGCCGCCCGCAGTTCTGGTTCGCCGCCGGCGACCCGGGCAATCACAAAACGCACATCGCGTTCGTTGCCGACTCGCGCGCCGAAGTGGATGCGTTCTACGCCGCGGCCATGGCTGCCGGCGGCAGAGACAATGGCAAACCCGGCGTGCGCGCGATGTATCATCCGACCTACTACGGCGCATTCGTGTTCGACCCCGACGGCTACAACGTCGAGGCCGTGTGCCATACAGCACCGTGATCGCACGATGAACACGAACATCCTCGAACACGCGATGCTCGAAGTCCGCCCCGGGCAAGAACAGGCCTTCGAGGCCGCCTTTGCGAAGGCGCAGAACATCATCAGCGCGATGAAGGGTTACCGGTCGCACCGCCTCGAGCACTGTCTCGAACAGTCGAACCGCTATCTGCTACTGGTCGAATGGACAGACCTCGAAGCGCATACGGTAGGGTTCCGCGGTTCCAGAGAATATCTGGAGTGGAAGGCGCTTCTGCATCATTTCTACGACCCATTCCCAACAGTTCTGCATTTCCGCACTGTCTACACGTCGGCAGAGGTACCACACGATGACCTCGATGATTAAACACCTGCTGACACCCGGAACGTGGATCGGGCGCGGCAGCTTCCTCGAAAAGGGCCAGTCGCTGGGCACAACCGTCGAATGCACGTTCGACGTCACGTCGGAACAGGTCGGCACACACGTGAAGGGCGAGTTGACGCTGCGCGAAGGCGGCACGCGCCACTCGTTCGCGGTGTGGATCACGCCAAACGACACGGGCACCTACGACGTAGCGGCGCAATTCGCCGGTGCCAATCTTGAAGGCACCGCCAAGATGGAGAGCTATCCGAACCTCGGCATGCTGTGGGGAACGAAGGGCGAACTGCAGGTTTCGTGCGCGATGTTCGATCTGCGCGCCGGACGCGGCTTCCGCGGTTTCAGCCGCTCGCCGAAATCACAACTCACGTGGGAAATGGTGTTGCGCGAGGAGCGCATCGCCACAACCGCCAACAACGTTGTCGCACTGGGCACAGGTAAGAAACGCAAATGACGAATCGACAACAACCGCTGCTGCGGGTTTACGGGGACATGTATTCCGGCAACTGCTACAAGATCAAGCTGCTGCTGAACCACCTCGACATGCCGCACGAGTGGATTCACGTAGACATCATGAAGGGTGAATCGAGAACGCCGGAGTTTCTCGCCCGCAATCCCAACGGCCGCATTCCGCTGCTCGAGTTGCCCGACGGACGTTATCTCGCCGAATCGAACGCCATACTGAACTTCCTTGCGTCCGGTACGCCGTTTCTACCTGACGATCCGTGGCTGCGCGCGCTGGTGCTGCAATGGCAGTTCTTCGAGCAGTACAGCCACGAGCCGAACATCGCCACCGCGCGCTACATCGCCGTTTATCTCGGGCTGCCCGAATCGCATCGAGCGGCTTACGAAGGTAAACAGGCAGGTGGCCACGCCGCATTGCGCGTGATGGAATCGCAGCTTGTGCACCATGATTATCTTGTTGGCGATCGCTTCACCATCGCCGATATCTCGTTGTTCGGCTACACGCATGTAGCAGGCGAAGGCGGCTTCTCGCTTGACGCCTATCCGGGCATCAACCGGTGGCTCGCACGCATCGCCTCGCTACCGCGCCACCTGACGATGGCAGACGGTTGAATCCGAAACATGGCCGAAGACGTCCACACCGGTCGTTGCCTCTGCGGACTCGTTAGTTACCGGACGCACGGCGCGCCGCTCTGGGTTGCGCACTGTCACTGCAACAGTTGCCGGCGCCACACCGGTTCGCCGGTTGCTACGTTCGTCGGCTTCGATAGAACTCAGGTGGTATTCGCTTCGCGCGACCGCTCGATTTACGAGTCGTCGCCAGGGGTACGACGCGGCTTCTGCGCGCGCTGCGGCACGCCGGTCTCGTACGAGTCCGACCGCACCGGCAACGAACTGCACCTGTACCTCTGCACACTCGACGATCCGCAGAATTTCGTGCCGACGGCGCACGTGTTCCATGCCGAACACGTGCCGTGGTTCGAAATCCACGACGCGCTGCCGCGCTTCGAAGCCGGCGGCAGCGGTGTGGTGGGTTCCTGGGGACCGCTCAAGCAGTAGCGATCAACCGCGGCCCGTCGGCACCTCGTTGAACGGCACGCCTTTGTCCACGCGCACGTCCTGCGGCAGCCCGAGCACGCGTTCCGCCAGGATGTTCAACATGATCTCGTCGGTGCCGCCGGCGATGCGGCCGCCCGGCGATGCCATGTACGTCATCTGCAGCAGACCCGCGGCTTCGGCAACTTCGGGATCGTCGATGGCACCCGACATCTCGAGCAGGTCCATGCAGAACGAAGCCATGTCCTGGGTCTTCGGCGCACCGACCGCTTTACCGATGGAGTTTTCCGGCCCGGGAGTTTGGCCGCGCGACAGCGCCGTCATCGTCCGGTAACCGGTGTACTTCAGGCCGGACTCTTCGACATACCAGTTGGCGAGACGTGCGCGTACCGCACTGTCCTCGATCGCCGGCTTGTCGTCGATCATCACCTTCTGCGCGAGCTTGTAGGCCACCTTGAAGCCGACGCCCATTCCGCCGCCGCCGATCGACGCGCGTTCGTTCATCAGCGTGGTCAGCGATACCTGCCAGCCCTGACCGACTGCACCAAGGCGCTGCGAGTCCGGAATGCGCACGTCGGTGAAGTACACCTCGTTGAAGTTCGCACCTCCGGAAATCTGTTTGATCGGCTTCACCGTAACGCCCGGGCTCTTCATGTTCAGGAAGAAGTACGTCAGCCCTTTGTGCTTCGGCAGGTTGGGGTCGTGCCGGGTCACCAGAATGCCCCAGTCGCTGTAATGCGCACCCGACGTCCAGATTTTCTGGCCGTTGATCACCCATTCGTCGCCGCGTTTCTCCGAACGAGTGCGCAGTGCCGCGAGGTCCGAACCGCCGGCCGGTTCACTGAAGAGCTGGCACCAGATCTCTTCGCCGCTCGCGAGTTTCGGCAGGAAGCGTTTCTTCTGCTCTTCCGTCGCATACGCCATCAGCGTGGGCGCTGCCATACCCTGGCCGATCTGGAAGACGCTCTGCGGCGTTTCGAACTTGCTTTCTTCCTGGCCCCAGATCACCTGCTCGATGGCGCTCGCGCCGCGACCGCCGAATTCCTTGGGCCATCGCAGGCACGCCCAACCGGCGTCGAATTTGCGCTTTTGCCAGAGTTTTGCTTTGCCGATGTAGTCGAGCCCTTCGAGTTCGGCTGCGGTCGGTACATTCTTCTTCAGCCACGCGCGTGCGTCTTCGCGGAACCGTGCTTCGGTAGTGGAATCGTTGAAATCCATGATGTTCTCCGAGTGTGCTGATAGACGGTTAGGCGACGTTGCTGTGTTCGACCGCAGTGATCAGGCGGTCTTGCCACGCGCCTTCACTGCCGATGTTCACTGACAACAGTTTCGAGCGGCGATAGTGGAACTGACAGTCGAACTCCCACGTGAAGCCCATGCCGCCGTGCGTCTGGATGTTCTCTTTCGATGCGAAGTAGTACGCCTGTGTCGCCGACACGCGCGCAGTAGCGGCGGCGAGCGGCAGTTCCGCGGCGTCGGTGTTCAGCGCCCACGCGCCGTAGTAGCCGTTCGATCGAGCCAGGGTGTTCTTGATGTACGCGGTTGCGAGCTTGTGTTTGATCGCCTGATACGACGCAATCGGCCGCCCGAACGCATAGCGGCCAAGCGCGTATTCCTTTGCCTGATTGAGCGCAGCATCGGCGCCGCCGACCTGCTCCCACGCGAACAGAATGGCCGCGCGATCGAGCAACTTCTGAGTCAGCGTCCAACCCTGGCCCTCTACACCCAGCAACTCCGCATCCGCGCTGCGGAATGTGATCGATGCGTGTGACCGCGTCGGGTCGAGCGTGGAAACGGGTGTGCGTTTGACGTTGCGTTGCGTGAGGTCGACGAGATACCAGCTCGCCTTGTCGCCCACTTTGCTCTTCGCAACCACCACCGCGAAGTCGGCGATGTCGCCATCGGGCACGGCCACTTTCGTGCCGCGCAGCCGGCCTTTCGAGAGCGCCGTTTTCAGGCTTTTGGCACTCGGGCGGCCGGGGCCTTCCGAAAACGCAAACGTACCGATTACCTCACCCGTTGCGAGGCGCGGCAGCCAGCGTTCTTTCTGTTCTTCGTTACCCGCGAGTTTCAGCGCCTCGGTCGCCAGATACACCGACGACGAGAACGGCACCGGGGCCACCGCGCGGCCGAGTTCTTCGGCAATCACACACAGTTCCAGATAACCGAGGCCGAGGCCGCCGTACTGTTCCGGAATGGTGGTCGCAGTCCAACCCATCTCTGCGATTTTCTTCCAGAGACCTTCGTCGTACGACGCTTTGCCTTCGAGGATTTTGCGCACCGCGGTCGGCGGGCAGTTGTCTTTGAGGAATCCGTTCGCCTGCTCGCGCAGCAGGTTCTGCTCTTCCGAAAACTCGAAATTCATTCGTCCCCCCAGGGTTGTGTTCAAACCCGCCTGTTCAAAACAAGATGGGTAAATCAGGCGAAACCGCATTGTCCACGCTTTCCGGCCCACCGCACAACCGCACGTCAGGCGGGCTCGCGACGGACCTGTCAGGCGTGCACGGCATGGCAGACGGTCATTCGCGCTACACTTCTTGCCATGAAAGACATGACCGAATTCGGTTACGTGCGAGCTGCTGCAGCCGCCCCTGCGGTTGCCCTCGCCGACCCGGCTACAAACGCGCAACGCATCGCCGCCGAGTTTCACCAACTGGCTGCCGAAGGGGCGAGCATCGTCCTGTTTCCGGAGTTGTCGGTCACCGGCTACACGTGCGAAGACCTGTTTTTCACGCGGCCGCTGCTCGACGGAACGCGCGCTGCGCTCGCGTCGCTCGTACGCGTTACGTCGGGTACACAAGCGGTGCTCGTCGTCGGCGCGCCGTGGCTGCTGGCCGACGGACGGTTGCTGAATTGCGCATTTGTTGCCGCGCGGGGCCGTATGATCGGTGCCGTGCCGAAGTCCGCCCACCCGAACTATGCGGAGTTCTACGACAAGCGCTGGTTCGTGTCCGGCGCAGACATTGCCGTCACCATCGACGACGATACATTCGGTGTCTTTCCGCTCGCCACGGACCAGCTCTTCGAAGCAGGTCAAACGCGTTTCGCAATCGAAATCTGCGAAGACCTGTGGGCGCCCGATCCAATTGGAAACCAGCACGCGCTCGCGGGCGCCGATCTGATACTGAATCCTTCGGCGAGCACCGATCTCGTCGGCAAAGCCGACTATCGGCGCGACCTCGTGCGCATGACCAGCGGCGCGCGCATCTGCGGTTATCTGTTCGCCTCGACCGGCCCCGGCGAATCGACCAAAGACGTCGTGTTCGGCGGCCATCTGATCGCTGCGGAAAACGGAGTGCTGCTCGGCGAGTCGGAACGATTCGCGCTCGCAGGCACGCGCCTCATCGCCGACTTCGACCGCGAAAAGTTGCGCCACGACCGCGCCGTCAACAACACGTTTGCAGCGGCTGCCCGACCGCCGACGTATTCGTGCATCGACACCGGCGTAACACCGGCAGCGATCACCGCGCTCACACGAAGCTACCCGCGGCACCCGTTCGTTCCCGCGGACGAACACGAGTTCGACGCGCGCGCTCAGGAAATTCTCTCGATTCAGGCGACTGGTCTAGCGCGCCGGCAGGTCGCCGCCCGCACTGAAACGCTGGTCATCGGCTTGTCGGGCGGCCTCGATTCGACGCTGGCGTTCCTCGTCTGTCTCGACGCGCTCGCCAAACGCAGCCGACCGGCAAGCGCGCTACACGCGCTGACGATGCCGGGGCCTGGAACCAGCACCGGAACGCTTTCGTCAGCGCGCGCGCTGGCAAAGGCCGGCGGCGCCACGCTGATCGAAATTCCGATCGACGCCGCAGTGAAGCAACACCTCGCCGATCTCGAACATCCTGCAAGCCAGCACGATGTGGTGTTCGAGAATGCGCAGGCGCGTGAACGCACGCAGCTCTTGTTCAACTACGCAAACAAAGTCGGCGGCATCGTCGTGGGCACCGGTGATCTGTCGGAACTTGCGCTCGGCTGGTGCACGTTCAACGGCGATCACATGGCGAATTACAACGTGAACGCGAGCGTGCCGAAAACGATGATCGCGTACCTGGTGCGCTGGTACGCACGTCACCGCTCGCCCAACAAGCTCACAAAGGTGTTGGAATCGGTTCTGAAGACGCCGATCAGCCCCGAACTGCTGCCGCCCGGTCCCGACGGTTCGATCAGCCAGGCTACCGAATCGATCGTCGGCCCGTATGAGCTGCACGATTTCTTCCTGTATCACTACCTGCGCAACGGCTTCGCACCCGCGAAGATCTACGCACTCGCCTGCAACAGCTTCGCGGGCGCGTATCCCACCGACACGATCAAGCGATGGATGAAGCTGTTCTTCAGCAGGTTCTTCAGCCAGCAGTTCAAACGCACCACGTTGCCGCCGGGTCCGAAGGTCGGCACCGTCAGCCTGTCACCACGCGGCGACTGGCGTATGCCGGACGAGGCGGCGGCAGACGCGTTGACCGCCGGCATCGACGCCCTTTGACGCAGCGTTCCACCATGCGCGCGTTGGTCGTAGGGTCGATCACTCGCGACACGAACATTTTCGACGGTGCGGCCCAACACACGTTCGGAGGTACTGCGTTGTATGCGGCGCGCACGTATCTGCGCTTCGGTATCGACGTTACCCTGGTCACGCGTCTCGCCGCGGCCGATGAACCACTGATCGCAGCCGAACTTCCCGGCGCGCGACTGGTGGCGCAACGCTCCGTGGTGACCACGACATTCGAGAACAGCTACGGCGCGAACGACGAACGCACGCAACGTGTACCGGCCGTAGCGGCGGCGATCGACTACGACGCGGACTACTTCGACGACATCGACTGGCTGCATCTCGGTCCGCTGCATCCGCTCGACCTTGAAGAGCGCTGGCTGAGCAAGCACTGCGGCAAACCTTCCGGCCTCGACCTGCAGGGATTTGCGCGACGCATCGACGGCGAGCACGTCGTGCCGGACATCGATGCTCGCGTCGTCGAGTTGCTGCCGCGGCTGACGTGGTTGAAAGCTTCGCGCATCGAATGGCAGACGTTGCAGGCGTTCCTGCACATCTCGCCGCTGGAGCGGCCCGCACGCAACGCCATCGAAACGCTGGTTACGGATGGTGTTGACGGCGGAATACTGCTGCGCAGCGGACAACGCGACGTGCATTGGTCTGCGGCGCCGCGGGTCGAGGGTTGCGACCCCACCGGTGCGGGCGACGTGTTCTTCGCCGCCTATCTCTACCACCGCACCGCCAAGCTCGTAGACGCGGGCTCCGCCGCAACGGGCGCTGCGCGTATCACCAGCAAGTTTCTTTTGCAGAGGCGCGATCAGCGCTGACGCGAGCGTTCCAGCGAACCGTTCGGCGTACCGTTCGGCGTACCGTTCGCCGTTCGATTCATCAGCGCATTGCGAACGTGCACGATGCGCTGCAGCGCCGTAAAACAGGTGGCCAGTGCCAGAACGTAGGCCATCACTTCCGGCAGATGCACGACGAGCAGAATTCCCATGATGAATACACGTTCCGTTCGGCTTATCCAACCGACCGTGCACTCGATGCCCAACGACTCTGCGCGGGCGCGCACATAGCTCGTTAGGCTGCCGCCAAGCAGCGCGAGAACAATCGCTCCAACTGCCAGGTCGGAACCTTCGCGAGCCAGATAGATCGCGACGCCCGCGAGCGCGGCGGCTTCGCCGATGCGATCGAACGTGGAATCGAGGAATGCACCGACCTCGCTGAAGGTGCCGGTCTTGCGCGCCAGCGCACCGTCGATGCTGTCGGTCACGCTGCCCGCGGCGAATATCCACGCACCCAGCGACAACCAGCCTTCGGCAAACAGCGGCGCTGACGAGATCGACACGAACAGACCGGCGAACGAAACCTGATTCGGCGTGACGTGTCGGGCCGCCAGAAACGCGACGATACCTTCGGTCAGTTTCTCCCAACCTTGCTTGATCGACGTGCGCAGTGCTTCCACAATCCGGCCAGTTCGCTTCGCGGCCTGCATTTTTGCCCACCTCATGCAGCAAGACAATCAAAGCCCCCCTCCAAACCCAGATGCCGTGATCGACTTCTGGTTCGGTCCCCAACCGGACGGATTCAGCGACGCCGGTACGCGCAAGCGCTGGTTCGCGTCCGACCCGGCATTCGATCGAGAGATATCGCGGACCTTCGGTTCACTTCTGCAGTCGGCCGCGAAGGGTGCCTTGGCATCCTGGCTCGACGAAGCGAAGGGCTGCCTCGCGTTCATCCTGACCACCGATCAGTTCTCCCGACAGATTCACAGAGGCTCTGCCGAAGCGTTCGCCACC
>CAZLDA010000061.1:0-11370 GCA_964557875.1 uncultured Pseudomonadales bacterium
GGGTTTTACGTGGTTTCACGCCTTGATTCCCGCGGGGACCGCCCAGTGGCCGGAGCGATAGGCGCGGCTGAGCAATGCGTTCGCTTCGGCGTCGTGGGGGCACTGCTCGGACTGCGAGTCGAACTCGAACGAGCGGTTGAGCCGCGCGGACGGGGCGATTCTGCTGTCGCTGCTGCTCCTCTATACGGGCTTCCTGATCCGGCAATCGCGCGCGCAGGCACAGGAAGCTGAGCCCAGCTATATCGAAGCCGTCGAAAAACGCGCGCGCTGGGACCAGCACGGGTGGGCGCAGGCGCTGTTGATGCTGGCTGGCCTCGCGATGCTCATCCTCGGCGCGAAGTGGCTTGTGGATGGTTCCGTGGCGATGGCGCGTTCGTTCGGCGTCAGCGACCTCATCATCGGCCTGACGATCGTTGCCGCCGGCACGTCGATGCCGGAGCTGGCAACGTCACTCGTTGCTGCGCTTCGCGGTGAAAGGGACATCGCGGTCGGGAACGTGGTCGGCAGCAATACGTTCAATCTGCTGGGTGTGCTCGGCGCGACCGCGCTGCTCGATTCGAATGGGCTCCCGATCACGGCAGCGGCGATGAACTTCGACATCTGGGTGATGGCGGCCGTTGCGCTCGCCTGCCTGCCGGTGTTTTCGGAAGGCCGCGAAATCGGCCGCGCGAAGGCGGCGCTCTTCCTCGCCTACTACGTCGCGTACGTCGCGTATCTGTTGTTCGACGCGCGCGGCCACGACGCGTTGCCGCAGTACTCGGCGATCATGCTCGACTTCGTGCTGCCGCTGACCGTGGTCACGCTGATCACGATGGTGTTGCGCGATCGCGATGCGGCGAAGGTGACCTGACCCGTTCGTACCGGGAAGACTTCGGCCGAACGGCCGCCGGCGCTTCCGGAGATCGCCGCTTAGCCCGCATCGACTGTCTGCATCATGGGAAGCTTGCGCTGTGGAAGGGTCTCTAAATGGCCTTCGAAAACCGCAGTGGTTGCGCGGTGGGTGCAAGATACCGATCGAACACCATGCAGATGTTGCGGATCAGTAGCCGGCCTTTGTCGGTGACGCGAATGCCCGCCGCATCGATGATGAGAAGTCCGTCCGCCATCATCGGTTGCAGGCGTGCCATTTCGGCCGCGAACATCGCAGCGAAGTCGCATTCGAAGTCGGCGTACTTCAATTCGAACGCACAGATCAGCTGCATGATGATCGCGCGCCGCAGCCGATCCTCTGCGTCGGGCTCCAATCCTTTTTCCACGGGCAGGCGACCAGCCGCGAGCGACGCGCCGTAGGCGTCGAGCTCTTTGCTGTTCTGATAAAAGTTGCCGCCCACGGTACCGATCGCCGAAACACCCAGACCGATCAGATCGCAGTCGGCGTGCGTCGAATAACCCTGAAAGTTCCGATGCAGCGTACCCGCGGCCTGCGCGCGGCAGAGTTCGTCCGTTGGCTTCGCAAAGTGGTCCATGCCGACGTAGACGTAACCGGCTGCAGTGAAGCCGTCGATGCACAACTTCAGCAGATCGAGCTTCGACCTTGCGTTCGGCATCGTGGTCGGATCGAGCCTTCGTTGCGGCGCGAAGCGTTCCGGCAGGTGCGCGTAGCTGTAGATCGAGATGCGGTCCGGATCGAGCGCGACGATTTTACCGAGCGTGGCCGCCATGGTGGCCCGAGTCTGATGGGGTAGGCCGTAAATCAGATCCACCGATACCGAGCGGAATCCGACACGCCGCGCGTCCTCGATCACGCGGCCGGTCAGCGCTTCGCTCTGGATCCGGTTTACCGCCTTCTGCACTGCCGGTTCGAAGTCCTGGATGCCGAGACTCGCGCGATTGAAACCCATCTCGCGCAACACACGCAGCGTGGGCTCGCGTACCTCGCGGGGATCGAGTTCGATGCCGATCTCCGCGCTACGGTCGCTGGCGACGTTGAAGTGGCGTCGCGTCACAGCCATCAGCGCATCCATCTGTGTCTCGGATAGAAATGTCGGCGTGCCGCCACCCCAGTGCAGTTGGGTAACCATACGCGTCTTGTCGTATAACGCGGCGTGCAGTGCGATTTCGCGATGAAGGTGTTCGAGATAGGGGGCCGCCAGCGCGCGCTTTTTCGTCACGACCTTGTTGCAGGCGCAGTAGTAGCAAAGACGCGCGCAGAACGGTAAGTGAAAGTAGAGCGAAAGGTCGCGAACCGGCGAAGCCGCGTTCGACTCGCCGGCGATGCGACGATAGTCGGCTTCGCCGAATGCGCTGCCGAACTGCAGCACGGTTGGATACGACGTGTAACGCGGCCCCGAGACGTTGTACTTCTCGACGATCGCACGATCGAACGCAACGGTGGCGATGATCTTCTCCATCTTCGTGTGCGGTCATCGTCCACGGTGTCGGCCTGACGCGGAATACGTAGTCTCACTGACCTGACGACTCTGCGCAGGGGCTTTCGGTATGTGCCTATACTGCTGCGCTCGCTGTGGGGCTAGATTCCGACATCGGGCATCGGGCAAGGAGCCGTCATGGAATTCGGGATTTCGGAAGAAGGCCGATTGATCGAAGAACAGGTCGTTCGTTTCATGAATGAGAAGATCATTCCGGCCGAACGCGTATATGCCGATCAGATCCACACGGTTGCCAGCGGCGATGACCCGCCGGTCATGAAGAGCTTACGCGCGGAAGCGAAACGCCTGGGCTTGTGGAATCTGTTCCTGCCGGACCCCGACTGGGGGCCGGGCGTGTCGAACCACGACTACTCGGTGCTCTGTGAGCACATGGGACGCAGCCAGATCGCGTCGCGCGCCTTCAATTGTCAGGCGCCCGACACAGGCAACGTAGAAATCCTCGCCGAGTTCGGCACACACGCGCAAAAGGAGACGTGGCTCAAGCCGCTGCTGGAAGGCGAAATCAGGTCGTGTTTTTCGATGACCGAACCGGACGTTTCAGGAGCCGATCCGACCGGGCTTCGGACCGTCGCGGTACGCGACGGCGATGAGTGGGTAATCAATGGGCACAAGTGGTTCACGAGCGGCGCCATCGGCGCAAAGTTCGCGATTGCGATGGTCGTAACCAATCCCCACGGTGCGCCACACGAGCGCGCTTCGATGATCTTGGTCCCAACAGATGCGCCCGGTTTCAAGATCGTCCGGCCCGTGTCGGTGATGGGGCACACCGGCGGTGGCGGCCACTGTGAAATTCAATACCACAACTGCCGCGTACCGGCGGACAACTTGCTCGGCCCATTGCACGGCGGTTTCATGTTGGCGCAGGCGCGGCTCGGCCCCGGCCGCATCCATCACTGCATGCGCGCCATCGGTACGGCGGAACGCGCGTTCGAGATCATGTGTCGGCACGCCAACGAGCGTGAAGTGGGCGGCGTGAAACTGGCCGAAAAGCAGATCGTGCAGGAGTGGATCGCGACCTCACGCATGGAGATCGATCAGGCGCGTCTGTTGACGCAGCACGCGGCGTGGAAGATGGATGCGGTCGGCAAAAAGCAGGCCCGCACGGAGCTGTCGATGGTGAAGGTCGTGGTGCCGAACATGATGATGACGGTGCTCGATCGCGCCATTCAGTGCCTCGGCGCGCTCGGTGTCTCCGACGACACGCCGATTGCATCGATGTGGCGCAACGGTCGCGCTCTACGCATTGCCGACGGTCCCGACGAAGTGCACAAGATGGTCATTGCACGCCGGGAACTGCGCCGTTTTGGCTAGGTGCTGTATGTAGTCAGGGTCCCGCGTTGATGGAGGTGATTCTTGCGCGCCTGAAGTGAAGACGGGCCATCGCTAGCCCGCGCTTGGAGTAAGTTCTACTTAGATATAAAGTGAGTCGACATCACTTCAAGCCACGCCATGCCCGCCCGACGTACTCGTAAACCGGCTGAGGCCTACCATCACGGCGACCTGCGACGCGCGCTCATCGAAGCCGCCGCTAAGACCATCGCGCAGCGCGGCGTCGATGCGGTAAAGGTGTCCGATCTCGCCGCGCAACTCGGCGTGACGGTTGGCGCACCGTTCAAACACTTCGAGACGCGCCTTGCCCTGCTCGTTGCGGTTGCCGAGGAAGGTGCCCGACGTATGGTCGAGTGCATGGACGCTGCGGCCGCGCGCGAAACCGATGCGCTCGAGCAGCAACGCGCCCGCGGCATCGCGTACGTGCGCTTTGCGGTCGAAGAGCCGGGCTTCTTTCGCGTGGTCACGCGCACGGAGGTGGTCGCGGCATCGCCTCTGGTGCAGCAACTGGCGGCGGGGTCGGAACACACGCTCGACGCGGTGCTGGGCCGACATAGACGCGGCAGCAAATCGCCGGAAATCGTCCGCCGCAGCGCGGGTCTGCTCGCAGCACAAGCGCTCACGTATGGCCTCGCGCGCATGATCACCGACGGTCTGCTCGGCGACATAGACGCGCAGCAGGCGGAACGTCTGGCGTTCGAGGTGACCGACGTGCTCGGCACCGGTCTCGGAGACGAGCGTGCGTCGTAGCACGGCGTTCGTCGTCGCGACCGTTTTGTTCGTGGTCGGCGCCTTCGTTGTGCTGTTGGCGAGCCAGCCGGAGCGGCCGGCTGCGCGCGTGATGCGTCCGCACGTCGCAATGGCCGACGGCGTCCGGCTCGCCGTCGACGTGATCCTCCCGGAGCCCATGCCCGCCGCGCGGGTACCGATCGTGCTGTATCAGACGCGCTACTGGCGCAGCTTTGCGCTGCGTGTGCCGGAACAGCCCGGCGTACCGCCGATCGGTCCCCGCGACGAGAGCCTCGATCGGTTGGTCGCGGCAGGCTACGGTGTAGTCGTAGCGGACGTTCGGGGTACCGGCGCGTCCGAAGGCACCTGGCCGCGTCCGTGGTCCGACGACGAGGTCGCCGACACGCGCGCACTGATCGACTGGATTGCGGCGCAGCCGTTCTGCGACGGCCGCATCGGCACGGCGGGTCTTTCGTATGAGGGCACGACGGCACTGCTCGCCGCGACGAGCGCCAACCCCGCTTTGAAAGCCGTGCTCGCGAGAGAGATCGGGTGGGATGTGGTCGACGAGTTGATCGCGCCGGGCGGCGTGCGCAACTTATCGTTCGTCGAATCGTGGGGCGCCGCGGTTGCGGCGCTCGAGCGCAACCAGGTACCGGCGTTCTTTCCCTTCAGTGCGCGGCTCGTTGCCCGCGGCGTGCATCCCGTCGACGGTGACGAATCCGGCGCGCAACTCGGGGCAACCGTCGCGGCGCGAACAGTCGCGGACGTCGCCGCGTCCGTAGCGAGCGTGCGCGGCCCCGCGGATACGTTTGCCGGCGTAGCCGCCGCATCGGTGGGTCCGTCCGCGCGTGCAACCGAGCTCGCACGAACGACGGCGCGCGTCGGAATCTGGGGTGGGTGGTGGGATGGCGCCACCGCCGACGCCGTGTTGCGCGCGGATGCATCGATGCCGATCGCCGAAGCCGTGATCGGTCCGTGGAACCACGCAGGCGACGCGTCGGCCAGTCCGTTCGGCGCGCACCCCGGCGCGACGGTAGAGAGCCAACACATCGTTGCGTTCTTCGATCGCAACCTCAAAGGCGACGGCACCGGCCATCCGCAGCGACGCTGGTGGGTTGCCGGCGCCGAGTCGTGGCGCGAAGGCGCTGCGTGGCCGACAACCTCGCCGATGTTGCTGTCGCTCGGCTCCGATGGAACCTTGTGGTCGGGCGATACCGGCACCTCTGGTGGCGCCCCGACGCTCGACGAAGCGCTCGCCGAAACGCTCGACGTCGATTTCGCTGCGTCGACAGGCACGGACAATCGCTGGATGGCAGGACTGCTGCACCCGGTTGCGTACAACGATCGCAAGAAGGCGCGCGGGTTGATGTCGTTCGCCGGTGTGGCGTTGAAGGAGCCGCTCTACGTGTTCGGCGCACCGACCTTGCGGTGCAACGCGGCGCTCGACGGCGATGCTGCAGCGCTCTTCGTGTATCTGGAAGCCAGCGACGCGAATGGTCCAACGCGTTTGCTGACCGAAGGCGTATCGCGCATCCGCAGCGGCGAGGTCGAAGTGCGCCTGCGCGCGATCGCGTTCGAGCTGCCGGCGGGATCGTCGCTGCGGGTGTCGCTCGCCGGGGCCGACTCGGATACGTTCGAACGCGTGCCCGAAACCGGCCCGCGCCGGATCGCATTGCGCAACACCTGCTCGCTCGAATTGCCAGTGGTTCAGCGCGCGACCGCATCCTGAGGACGCTGGCCGCAGCGCTTCATCCGCGCTCCGCGAACTTGCCCCGGCTCGTATTGCGCTGTTGCTCCACGATCTCGCGCGCGGCCTCGGCGTGAAGTCCCACCTCGGTCAGCAGAAGGGTCGCGAGTTGCAGGCCCGCTTCCAGCACTTCGGGTACCACCTGCGTGGCGCCGGCGGCGGTGAGGCGCGCGGCGTGTGCATCATCGCGTGCGCGCGCGAGGATCGGCAGATCCGGTCGGGCGTGGTGCGCGGCGCGTACCACACGCTCGGCCGCGTTCGGATCGTCCATGGTCACCGCGAGCGCGCGTGCCGTTTCGATACGTACCTTTTCCAGCAGCGTGAGGCGACTTGCATCGCCGAGAAACACCGGTGCTCCGCGGGAACGCAGTGCGCTCACGTGATCGACGTCCAGATCGAGGGCGATGTGCGCGATCTGCTGACGATCGAGAGTCTCCGCGAGAAGCCGACCGAGGCGGCCGTAGCCTGCAATCACCACGTGGTCGGCGAGGTCGGGGGCAATGTCGAAAACCGCCTCGTTCCCCTGCGTATGGGCGCGCTCCAGACGCTCCGCAAGGACGCGGGCGAGTCGTGCCACGGGCGGGGTGGCAAAGAGTGTCGCCGTTACCACGAGCAACATGAACTGCGCGATGTCGGCGGGCACGATGGCGAGGCCGACTGCGAGGGCGATCGCGGCGAAGGCGAACTCGCCACCCTGACCGAGCAGAAGCCCGGTCTCGACGGCTTGTCCGGTCGACAGACCGAACAGGCGCCCCAATACGAATGTCAGGGCCGCCTTGATCAGCAGCAGTCCTGCCACCGACATCAGGATCAGACCCGGCTGGCGCAGGATTGCCGTGATGTCCATGTACATGCCGATCGAAAGAAAGAACATGCCCATCAGTAACCCTTTGAACGGCTCGATGTTCGCCTCGATCTCGTGGCGATACTCCGTTTCGGCGATGAGCAGTCCGGCGAGGAAGGCGCCGAGAGCAGCGGTCAGTCCGACGCTCTCCGTTAGTGCGGCGCTCGCGAGGATGATGAGCAGGGTAGCGCTGAGGAATACTTCCGGACTCTTCGAGGAGCCCACCAGCCGGAAGAGCGGTCGTACCACGCGTCGCCCGACGAGAACGATCACCGTGACGGTGATCGTCGCTGCCGCAACGGCAAGCGCGAGGGAAGTCCACACCGAACTCTCGCGGCTGCCGAGCGCGCTCACCAGGAACAGGATCGGCACCACGGCGAGGTCCTGAGCAAGCAGCACCGCGAAGCTCGAGCGCCCGACCACTGTACCGAACCGACCCTCGTCCGTGAGGAGTTGCACAACCACTGCGGTCGACGACAGTGCGAGGCACAGGCCGAGCACTACGGATGCCTGCGGCGAGTTTCCGAACGCGTGCGCGATCGCACCGATGACGAGCGCGGTCGTCACGATCTGAGCGCCGCCGAGCCCGAAGACCAGGCGACGCAGAGTCCAGAGCCGATCGAGGGAGAGCTCGAGTCCGATCATGAACAGCAGGAAGACGATGCCGAACTCGGCGAGCGCCCTCACGCCTTCGATGTCGGTGATCAGGATGTGGCGCAGCCAGGGCAATTCGTTGGCGAAACGGGCGAGTCCGTTCGGGCCGAGCGCAAGGCCGATCAGGAGGAAGCCGAGCACCGGATTCAGGCGCCAGCGGCGCACCGTGGGAATGACGAGCCCCGCGATCGCGAGGAACACCATGGCGTCATGGATACTCATGCGTGCCGTAGCCGCGATTCGCTACGCAGGTTGCTTGCGCCGCAGCAGAAACGTCAGCGTCGGCGGCACGATCAACGTGGTCAGAATCACCATCACCACGATGACGGAGAACATCGCCTCACTCATCACGCCGAGCCGTTCACCGACCATGGCGAAGATCAGGCCTACCTCACCGCGCGGCACCATTCCCCACCCCACCACCCACTTGTCGACGCCGGGACCGGCGGTGAATCCGGCGACCAGCTTGCCGGCCACGGCCGCAGCAGTGACACCGAGTGCGATCAGCACGATCGCCGGATCGGCCAGTGTCGCCAGGTCGACCTGCATGCCAGTCAGCACGAAGAAGACGGGCACGAAGAAATATCCGATCGGCTCGAGCATGTGCTCGTGCTGATGGGTCCGATGGCGCTCGAGCACGTCGCGCACCGGTTCGCCGACGCCCGAATCGTCCCGCGGCAGCAGCGGTTCTACGTCACGCACGATCTTTGGTGCGTCGAACGTCCGCAGGAATACCGGCTCGTACAGGAGTCCCGCGGCGAAGGCGCCGATTATCGGCGCGAGACCCGCCAGATGCGCGAGCCAGGCCATGAAGAGTCCGGTCGACAGCACCTGCGCGAACATCATGCTCTGGCTGCGATCGAGCCGTGCGAGCCAACGGGCGGAGTAGGGCGCGATGGTCCGGCCGACGCCGATCGAGACGACCAGGAAGAGCGCCGCGTGCAGAATCGTAGTCGCTGCCGCAGCGACGCTGATCGTGCCGGCCTGCACCAGACCGCCGACTACCGCGAGAATGACGAGCCCGAGCACGTCATCGATCACCGCAGCGCCGAGCACGATGCGTGCTTCGGTCGTGTTCAGCGCCCCGAGATCGCGCAGCACGCGCCCGGTGATGCCGACCGAGGTCGCAGACAGCGTCGCGCCGAGAAACAGATATGCATTCCGATCGAGCCCCGGCAACAGCCAGGGCCCGACCACTACTGCGCCAAGAAAGAACGGCGTGGCGATACCAATGATGCCGACCAGCGTCGCACGGCCACCGACCTTGACGAGCTCCTCCAGGCGAGTTTCGAGACCGATCTGCAGCATCAACACGATTACGCCGAGTTCCGCGATGAACGTGATGACCGGATCGTCGCGAACCGTTTCGAAGTAGTCGAAGCCGATGAGCGCCAGGTTGCCGAGCGCGACGCCGAGCAGCAATTCGCCGAGCACGGCCGGGAATCCGATGCGCTGCGCGAGCGGCGCGAACATCCGTGCGGCCAGCAGGATGAGCGCAAGCCACAACAGGTTCTCCGCGACGCTGTCCTCGCCACCAGCGGCCCACGCGAGGCACGGCCCCGCCACACCGAATACGGCAACCAGCATTCGCCAATGCGGCATCGAACCCCCTACCGTGGTCATAAAAGAGGCCATCGTGGAGTCGGCCTGGGCGAGGGTCAACGCTTTACGCCGCGATTCGCCGCCTCCAAGCAACAAGCGGATGCGACGGTGTGATAACCCGCGTCCGCCGCACGAGCGCGCTAGCCGCGCCGCGCCAACGACTCGATATAGGCGACGAACTCCGGATCTTCGCCCCTCAGCAGAATCGGTAACCTGTCGCGGAAGTCTTCGCGCTGACACCACTCGCGCATGTAGTCCTCCCACGACGACCAGCGTCGCAACTGCTTGGGCGACATGTCCTGTTCGAAAAGCAGCAGATACGCGCGTTCGAACAGCGACACGAGCATGCTGAAAATGATGTGCATGCGCTCGCGCTGCTCGTCGTTCAGGGATGGCGTTCCTTCCGGAGAAAACAGTCGCAGGTCCGGGTTCTGGAGCACGATCTTCAGAAAGTCCTGGTAGTTGTCCGAAACGAGCTGAAAAACCTCCTCTTCCTCGTTGTCGCGCTCCTTCTTCTGCTCGTACAGGAAGATGCAGATCGCAGCCGGCAAACCGATCGCTGTGACGATGTAGCTCAGCAGTTCCCAGTCTACGAGGGTCACGTGAGTTCACCGCGCACGATGTCGCGCCCGCGTACCATCGCCACGAGCTTGCCGTACGCCACGTCTCGCGGCAGGTATTTCATTCCGCAATCTGGGGCGACGACGATGCGCTCGGCCGGTGCGTATCGCAGCGCGGCGCGGATTCGCTCCGCGACGATCTCGGGCGTTTCTACGGTGCGATCGCGCAGGTCGAGCACACCGACGTGTATGCGCTTCGATGGCAGCAGTTCGAGCAGCGCCATCGCCAGCCTGGGCTGCGCGCACTCGAGCGATATATCGTCCGCCGCGCATGCATCGAGCTCTTCGCAGAACGCGTAGCCGTTCGGTTTGTTCGCCACGTGCTTGCCGTAACCGAAGCAGACATGCAATGCGGTGGTGCCGGTGGCGCCTTCGAGCGCCCGATCGATCGCAGCGACCGCGTATTCGCGAGCGGCTTCGGGGCGCGCCTGCACATAGGGTTCGTCGAGTTGAACGATGTCTACTCCGGCGGCGAACAGGTCCTTCACCTCCTCGTTGACCGCCGCTGCATAGGCAAGTGCCAGTTCACCGGGCTCACCGTAGTAGTCGTTCTGCGCCTGCTGCGTCATGGTGAACGGGCCGGGCAGTGTCACCTTTATGGGTTTGTTGGTGTGTGCCTTGAGAAACGCGACGAACGGAGCTTCGACCGGTGCGCGCCGATGCACGGGGCCGACGACGCGCGGCACGGGAACCGGCTTGCCCGTGCGGTCGATGGCTTCGCCCGGCCGGTCGAGGTCCACACCGTCGAGTGCGTTGGCGAAGAGGTTCGAGTAGCTCTCTCTGCGCATCTCGCCGTCCGTCACCACGTCGACCCCCGCGCTCATCTGATCGAACAGCGCGACGAGCGTCGCGTCGCGCTGCGCTTCTTCCAGATATTCGGGTGCGACACGCCAAAGCTCCTTTGCGCGCACGCGCGGCGGAAGTCGGGCGTCCAGTCGGGCTCTATCGATGAGCCAATCGGGCTGCGCGTAGCTGCCCACGAGCATGACGGGGAGTTGAGGTGTCATCCGATTTCCCCATTCGAATTGAGATTTGCCGAGTTGAGGTTTGCGCGCATCTGAATGGCGACGCGCAGGTAGATGTCGAGGTCGCGCTGTGGAATGCCGCGCGTCGCGATTGCATTCACATCGGCTGCGTTGTGCACCAGCTTCGGCTTCAAGCGCTTTGCCTTGGCCGTGAGGAAGACGTTGCTGCGGCGCCGGTCGTTGGTGTCGCGAATTTTGCGAACCAGCCCGGCGTTCTGCATCGATTCGAGCATCAGCATCGTCGACGATTCGGTGAGGTTCGCTTCGTTCGCCAGTTCGCGCTGCGACATACCGTCACGGCGCCACAGCACGCGCAACAGATACCAGAAGCCGTTCGTGAGCGAATGTCCGATGTGGCGTTGCAGCGCGCGGTCGAACGCACGATGCGTGGCGCGCGTCTGATAGCCGTAGCTCTTCAGCGGATCGT